>JBJESH010000084.1:0-4877 GCA_051882695.1 Oscillospiraceae bacterium
TCGGCGGGAATGTATGTCAGCAGCACAAGCGCTATTACACTGAGCCAGATAAAAGGTATTACACTAAGTGAAGCCTTCCATACTTCAAGGCTGAACCCGATCTCAAAGCAGGTAATAAGCGGAGCAATAATATTTACGGATATGACTGATACGATCGCTATAAATATGGCGAACTCTTTTTTGTTTCTGGGTAATTTCATGTAAAATTCCATTTTGCATCTTCCTTTTCAAAAATATAATTGCTTGTCTTTTTATAAAGACCGGTTCTGAATACGCAGTAAAAAAGCGTATACTCCGTGATATTTAAACCGGAATATACGCTGAACAATTATACGCTGTATTTCAAATTTATAATATCATCTTTTTAAAATTTTTTCAAAGGTATTTTTATTTAAATTTTTTATCATAATACGCTGATTTTTTTATTCATTATTACAAACCTAAGTGTATTATTTTCCCATTTAGTAAAATATTGTAATAAAATTTGTGGTTAATGCACAAAAATACACCAAATCGGAAACTGCTATTGTAATTTTTATTTAAATCGTGTATAATAAACTTAGATAAGTATAACTGCGCAAAAAAAACTGCCGTTTTGTATTAAATGTAAATTTCATATTAAATTTGCACAAAAAAGGTATTATGCTTTTATACGGAAACGGAGGGATATTATGTCTGAAAATATAAATACTGTTTATAATCCGCCTGTTGACTGCGAAATATCGGTTACTGTCGCGTCAAACTGCTCTGAAGTCTATGTAACTGCCGAACCTCCCGAAAACGGCGGCAAGGAGGTTACTTATGAGGACATTATGAAGCATCTTGCGGAACTTAAAATTACATACGGGATCGATGACGGCGCTGTAAAACGTATCGCAAATGAAAAGCTTTACGGCGAAAGAACTCTTGTTGCGGTCTGGAAGCCTGCGGTCAACGGTGTTGACGGTACTATTGCCTACCGTTATGAAAAACAGGTCAAAATCGCTCCTGTTGAAGATGAACACGGCTTTGTGGACTATAAAAACCTTGGTCTTATCAGGACTGTTCACAAGGGCGATGTTATTGCTGATATTACTCTCCCTACCGAGGGCGAGCCGGGTATGGATGTCCGTGGTCAGGTGTTGAGGCAGATAGTCGGCAAAAAGGCGTCATACACGGTGGGAACCAATACAGCACTTAATGAAGATGGTACTCAGATAGTTGCCACAACCGACGGAAATATAAATTTCAAGAACAATGCTTTTGTTATCGATCAGGTCGTAACGATTCCCGGTGATGTTGACGCGTCTGTAGGAAATATCAACTTTGTTGGCGATGTTATCGTTAAGGGCGAAGTTTTGGAGGGCTTTAAAATTTCCTCAAATGCAAATATTGTTGTTGCCGGAAACGTTAACGGTGCTACTCTTGAAGCGGACGGCGATATAGTTATCAAAAAGGGCTGCATTAATTCAAAAATCGTTGCGCACGGTTCTGTAACTATCAACTTCTGCGAACATTCAAATATCCGCTGTGACGGTGATCTGATCTCTTCCAACTTCGTGATATGCGATGTTTACTGCGGAAGCCTTAATGTGAAGGGCAGCAACGGCGGACTGATGGGCGGAACTTATACCAGTCTCAGCAGCGCCGAGATATCAAATATCGGTACAAAAAACTACACTCCTACTCTTCTGACTGTAGGCGACAATGCTCTGCTTTCTGAAGAAAAAAATGAGGTATTGAATAAAATTGAAAAAACTCAGAAGAGCCTTGACGACTTGATACTGATAATTAATTTCCTTAACGAAAAGAAAAAGGAGCTTCATACGCTTCCTGAGGACAAGGAAAAGATACTCGGCAATGCGTGCCGCCAGAAGATACTTATGGGAGTTGAGATAAACAATCTTCGCAAGCGTATTGATGAAATAGATACTTCGCTTTCAAACAGGCAGTATCTTTCAATAAGCTGCAAGGGATACATTTACCCCGGTGTGCGAGTTGTTATTAACGACGCTGTGTTCAAGGCTGAAGCCGAATATGTAAGGACTAAAATTTCTCTTGACGAGGACGGAATAATACATGCCTCTCCGCTGTAATTGAAAGGAATGCTGACGTATATGCCTGATATATTGAAAAAACATATTCTTGTAGTTGATGACGTTCCGGCAAATCTGAAATATGCAGAGCAGCTTCTTGGTGAAAGATACAGGCTGACTTTGGCTATTTCGGGCATGCAGGCACTGAAGTTCCTGAAAAAGGTCAAGCCGGACCTTATCCTGCTGGATATCAATATGCCCGAAATGGACGGATGTATGGTACTTGTCCAGCTTAGAAACGACCCGGAAACAAGCAAGATACCCGTTATTATACTTACCTCCGAGGTGGATACCGCCATGGAGCTGAAATGCCTTGAACTGGGCGCGGTGGATTTTATCAGAAAGCCGTTTGTAACGGAAATCATGCTGAGCCGTATTGAGACTCAGCTTGAACTGAGCACATACAGGCATAATCTTGAGGACATGGTCGATGAAAAAACTGCGGTCATTGAACGGCTTCAGGACGTTATGTCCACCTGCTTTGCCGAGCTTGTCGAGTCGAGAGACGGTACTACGGGCGGACATATCAAAAATACCACCAGATATTTTTCTGTTTTCCTTGATGAGCTGTCAAAGCTTGAGCCGTATAAGGATATTCTTACTCCGCAGTATATGCGCGACCTTGTTCGGGCAGCGCCTTTGCATGATATCGGAAAGATAGGTATCAACGACTGCGTTCTCCGCAAGGAATCGGCTCTTGACAAAGAGGAATTTGAACACATGAAAACTCATGCAAAAATCGGCGGAGACACTTTTCAGAATATTTTTACTTCCGTTGAGGAGGTCCATCATTCTCAGCTGGGTGCTGTTACTTTTGAAAAGATTTGTGACACAATGAATATTGAAGAAAGTGCTGATACGGCGTTTCTTCATATTGCCCGTGACATGGCGCTTTATCATCATGAACGCTGGAACGGTACAGGTTACCCCATGGGCATAAGCGGAGAGCAGATACCGCTTTGTGCAAGGATACTTTCAATAGTTGACGTTTATGACGCACTTACTTCAAGGCGTTCATACAAGGAGGCTTTTTCACACGAAAAGGCAATGCAGATCATCATTGAGGACAGGGGTATTTTCTTTGATCCTGAGCTTACGGATATTTTTGTCGGCATCAGCGATAAAATTGAGCAGTGCCTTATGACTAAAGCGCATTGATTTTCTGAAAGGAGCAAATAAAACGGTATAGTTCCGTTTTGTGGGGGATATGACAAACATTCTGCTGGCAGTGCAAATTTTGGGTACGGCAATTATTTTTTTATACATAGTATATGTTTTTTCAAAAAAGAGAGCAGGGGAGCATACCGTTCTTACGGCAGCTCTCATTGCTGCTTTTATTAATGCTTTCGGATATACTATGGTTATACTTTCCGAAAACATTGACTCTGCCGCATCGGTCAAGGTTTTTGATATAACAGGTTCTGCGCTGGCGCTGTATCTTTTGTATTTGTTTGTGGGCGACTTGTGCAGGGTGAAAATCCCTGGTGCTGTCAGCATTATCCTGCTTATTGGGGATCTTATCGGAATTGCTGCGGCAGCCTCCGACAGGCAGCTGCATTTTTACTATAAAAACGTTGTTCCTGTATCGGAAACAGGCTTTTTTGCCGAAGAGGTCGAATATGCTGTCGGCTTTTATATTCTGATGGTATCAATGATCATCCAGACGCTTATGATAATATTTATTGCCGCCTACGGCTGCCGCAAAAAGAGGGTAGCAGGCTCAAAGCATATGATGTGCGTGTTCCTTGCAGTGCTTCTCCCTTCGGCGTCAATGATATCTTACCAATTCAAGCTTTTGGGATATTTTAACCCATCGTCGCTTGTAATGGGACTTACGGTTATAATGATAAATGTTGTAATATCACATTGTCAGAAGTCTGATGTGGTCACTTCCGCAAGAGACAGCATTATCGAAACAATGGACGACGCACTTATTGTTACCGATTTGAAAATGCAGGTCATTGACTCAAACCCTGCCGCAAGGAGGATATTTCCCGTAATTTCAGGCGGCTCAAAATGGAAGCCTGGCGATGCAATGAAGCTTGTGGCAGACCTTGTTAACGAGAATGAAAATACCGAATTTGAAATTGACGGAAAATATTATGAAAAGCACATTTCAAGGCTTTATAACAGCGACGGAAGCGCAAAGGGTTATTCGGTGCTGGTGCTTGACGTTACCGAAACGAAAAAGTATGTTGACCAGCTTATTGAAATGAGAAAAAAGGCGGACATGGCAAACAGTGCAAAAAGCGACTTCCTTGCTAATATGTCCCATGAGATACGGACTCCTATGAATGCTATCACGGGATTTGCGGAGCTGTGTTTGCAGGAAAAGAATTATACTTATGCCAGCGATATTAAAACTGCCGCAAAAAATCTGATTTCGATCATTAACGATATTCTTGATATTTCCAAAATTGAAGCAGGAAAGCTTGAACTTGTACCTGCTGTATATAATACCGAGGAAATGCTGAACGATGTTATAAGTATTATTTATGTTCAGCTTGGAAACAAGAAGAATATTGATTTCAAGATAGATATTGACAAGCGTCTGCCTAAAAAAATGTTCGGCGATGAGGTCAGGATAAAGCAGATACTTATAAATCTTCTCGGCAATGCGGTCAAGTTTACCAAAAACGGATATATCGCTCTTTCTGTAAAGGAACTGAGCCGTGACAATGATAAAATTTCCCTTATGTTTAAGGTTTCCGATACCGGTATCGGTATAAAAAAAGAAGATATTCCCAAGCTGTTTGAGAATTTTCAGCAGGTGGATACCAAAAAGAACCGTGAGATCGAAGG
>JBJESH010000085.1:0-4872 GCA_051882695.1 Oscillospiraceae bacterium
GAAGCAGCGTGTCTCTGTCTCGGTGTCGTTATCCGCCGTCAGAAAGATGACCGGAATATTTTTGCACTGTTCCATAGCCTTTATCTTTTCCAGCACCTCAAAGCCGTCCATTTCAGGCATATTTATATCCAGAAGGATAATGTCGCATTCGCCGTTTTCGAGATAGGTCAGCGCCTGTGCTCCCCTCATAACGGGAATTACCTTATATGTGTCGCACAGTACCTTTCTTGCCGCAGCAAGATTAAGCTTGTTATCATCAACGACCAGAATAGTTTTCATACAAAACACCTCACTCATTTACATATAACACACCAATAGCACCGGGCCCGCAGTTACCCGAAACGGTAGCCGAAGCCTTTGTAACAATGATCTCATCAAATCTGCAATACTTTTCAGCCAGCAGCTTAACGTCTGCAATTGTTTTCACAGAACAGCACGCATGAGTAATAAAAAGCCTTTTCATATTTATTTTTCTGTTGTGTTTCAGCTCGCTCTTTATGTATTTCAGAACAGCCTTGTCATAATTGCCTGTTTTAATGCTCTTCAGCGTCATTTTCCCGTCTTTCATGTGCAGCACAGGATGAAGATTGAACATCTCGGTAATATCCCTTACCCTTTTACCTGCTCTGCCGTTACGGTAAAGATAATCTGCGCTTCTTGTAATAAAGCTGCTGGACACCTTTTTTTTCATACTTTCCATCTCTGCGGCTATCTCATCTGCCGAGCTTCCGCCGTCACGCATTTCCACAGCCTTGATTATCATATGCCCCATTCCCGTGGAAAGATGCCACGAGTCGATAACATGAACTCTTTTCCCGTTATCCCCCATAAGCTCCAGCGCCGCCTTGGCATTTACCACCGAACCGCTTACATAGCTGCTGATGCAGATATGTATTATCTCGTCGTATTTTTTCAAGCTGTTCTCAAAAAAATCCTTGTATTCACCGGATGTCGGCTCAGCAGTCTCAGCCTTTGTACCGCCTTTTTCAAGATATTCGATAATGTTTTCCGAGGTTATCTCATATCCGTCCCTGAATCTTCCCGTAGCCGTCGTAATGTAGAAATATACTATATCTATATCATGAAGTGCCAGATATTCTTCCGGCAGATCACATACGCAGTCAGTGGTTATCCCGACTCTTTTCATTTATTCGCCCTCCTTTGCGGCTTCGAGCTTTGCTATCTCCGCAGCGGCAGCGTCATATTCAAAATCCTCCGCCAGCTCAGCAGCCTTGCCAAAGTATTTTTTCAAAGGCTCACCTCTGTAAGAATACGCCGCAGCTTCTTCCGCAACAGCCGCCATAGTATCTCCGTCAAATCCGCAGCAAGCGTCCTTTGCCTTCCTTATGTATTCGTCCAGAGCCTCACAGGATATCTCCGGAAGCTCGGTGTTTTCCACCTGCTCCGGAGCTTCCTCTTCATCATCAAAGCCGCCCAGATATTCCGAAGCAATATCAATTATCTCGCCGTAAAGCCTTGAAAGCTCACCGTTCTTCTTTTCAACAGCGTCATATCTCTCCGACTTTCCGGCAGCTTCAAGCTCCTTTGCAAGCTCCGAAAGCTTTATTGCTCCTATGCTCAAAGAGGTGCTTTTCAGCGCATGAACTTCGATTATGTAATTCTTCCAGTCTTTTTTCTCAAACAATTCGTCAATGTACTTTCTCTTTTCCTCACCCTTTTTGATATAAAGCGCAAGTATCTCGCGGTAAGCCGAATCATCGCCGCCCGTATAGGAAAGTCCCTTATCAGGGTCGAACATAGGTGAGCTTTCATAATTCTGCTTAACAGCCTTCCGCCTGTCAGTCTTTCCGTAATTGCTGTTTGAAGGAGCCTGCATATATTCTTTCGGCAGATAGTTCCTGAGCACTCTGTCAAGAGCGGAAAGCTCAATAGGCTTTGCAATAAAATCATTGAAGCCCGAATTGATAAACATTTCTCTCGCACCGTTCACAGCATTTGCGGTAAGAGCGATAACAGGCAGCTTTTTATAGTAATCTCCCTCCATGCCCCTGATTATCTCAGTAGCCTCAACACCGTCCATTTCGGGCATCATGTGATCCATAAATACCAGATCTACATCCTTTGAGCGAAGCATCCTTATTGCCGCAGGACCGCTTTCCGCCGTCATTATCTGCATATTGTAAGGCCTCATAAGACCTGCCGCTACCTTGAGGTTGATAGCATTGTCATCAACAATAAGAATTCTCGCCTTAGGCGCAGTAAAGCGTATAGCCGCACCTCTGCGCTCGTTAAGGTTAAGGACCATATTTTCATTATTAAGCGCAGAAGCCATCGGTATCCCATAAAGCGGCTTGTAAACGCATCTTATCTTATCCGGCAGATTAACAGCGTCCACCCTGTCCTGAACAACAAAAACCTGTGATTTGTCTGAAATGCCCCTGAAGAATTCCTCGCCGCCGATATATTCCTCCCTGCTGACAAAAATGTGGGTGAATTTTTCAGACTCAGCCAGCTTTTTCAGCTCTTCAGCACTGTCCGCACATCTGACATCAACCTTGAGCCTGCTTCCCATATCAAGGAAAAGCTGTCTGTATCCGACTGCGGAGTCAGACCTTCCGAAACAGCCGGCAGCGTGAATGTTCACCGGCTCTTTTACAGTGATAAACGGTCTCTCGTCGGAAACCTTAAGCGGAATAACAAACCTGAACTCTGTTCCGGAGCCGTATTCGCTCTTTACGCTGATAAAGCCTCCCATCTGAGTGATAAGCCTTTTTGAAATAGCAAGACCCAGACCCGTTCCCTCCACGGAACGGTTTTTCTTTGTATCCACCTGACGGAAGCTTGTAAACAGCTTTTCAATGTTTTCCTCTGTAATACCTATACCCGTGTCCGCAACGGAAACAAAAATATTTATGCCGTATTCCTGCTTCGACTTTGATACGGTAAGAGTAACGCTGCCCTTCTCGGTAAATTTTACAGCATTGGTCATCAGATTGATGATTATCTGCCTGATACGCACCTCATCGCCGACAAGCCCTCTCGGTATATCAGGATCGGCATTGACGAGAATTTCAATTTTCTTGTTTCCCTTTCTCGCCTCGGACATATTTATAACATCGTTGATAGTTGAAGCAATGTTGAATTCGTCGTTGATAAGCTCCATCTTTCCCGACTCTATCTTTGAAAAATCAAGGATATCGTTTATGATAGCCAACAGACTTCTGCCCGAGGTCTGAATGTTGAAGCAGTTTTCCCGTGCGCTCTCGCTCAGACCGCTTTCACGGAGGATAAGCTCGCACATACCCACAATAGCATTCATCGGAGTTCGTATCTCATGGCTCATGTTCGCAAGAAAGTCCGATTTGTACCGTTCTGCCTGCCTTGCCTCTTCAACGCTTTTCAGCATTTCCTCCTCGTTTTTGTCCATAGCTTTTATAAACGCCATAAGGAAGAACTGCGCCGTGAACATTACCGATATCCTGACAATAAATTCCGTTACCTCTAACGATGTGCCGAAGGGTATACTATTTAAAATAAAAATGTGAAAAAGTATTCCGCCTGCTATCAGCAGATTATACCAGAAAAGCAGCCGTTCGTTTTTATAAACGGCAATAAGTATCGCCGCCCCGAGGAAAACCGGTATCGACTGATAAATAGTCCCCTCCATAAGGCTGCATACAAAAATATTCTCAAAGGAAAGCAGCATTAAAAATACGGACTGGAATTTCACACTTATTTTCGGGTGAAAAGTCATCAGAGTCATAAAAGCAATATTAAACAATAACATTGCCGATACCCAGATCTCCCATCCGCTGAAATGTGCCATCACCAGAATAATAGCCGAGCAAAGCACATATATAAGCCATGCCGCCTTGGCAGCAGCCTTTTTATTTGTTACGATATCCGTGTATTTCATTTTATATTGCTCTCCTTAAAATCAGATGACGATCGCACCAAAAGTCCGCTGAAAAGCTTTCTTTATAAAATTTAATTTTATTGCTTCTTGGTATTATTCAGAGTAATTATAACATATTACTTTATATATTTACAATAGGATAAATAAAAATTTGACAAAATAAGCAAATTATATTTAACAATACCATATTTTTTATCACAGAACCAAACAAACTGCATTCCTTGACATATCATTCAGATATGGTATAATAAAAATGCAGTTTCATAATTTTTCTATAGAAAGGAGCATGACCGCTGCTATGGATTATCTCAGCTGCAATATATCCAAAAATCTCAAGCGTATAAGAACTTCCCGCGGAATGAGCCTTGACGACGCCGCAGAACAGACCGGCGTAAGCAAAAGCATGCTTTATCAGATCGAGCAGGGCGGAGCAAATCCGTCTATTAACGTTCTGGGAAAGATCGCAAGCGGACTCAGGATCGAATTTACCGAGCTGATAGCCTCACCTCCGGAGGATTCATACCTTGTAAAGACCTCCGAGATATTCCCCATCAAGGAGGAAGAAAAATACACGGTAAAGACCTGCTTCCCCTATGAGGACAACAAAAAGATAGAGCTTTACCGCATTGACATTCTCCCCGGAGGAATATACCTCAGCGGAGGCCACGGCTCAGGAACGAGAGAATATCTGGCAGTGCTTGAAGGCGTGCTTACCGTTGATACTGGCAGAGAGGTGCAGGAAATAAAGCCCGATGAAATATTCCGCTTTAACTGCGAGGACGAGCATAAATATATAAACAACGGCGAAGCAAAGACCTGCTTTATCTGTTTTTTCACAGCATGAAAGAATTATCGTTATTTTTTAACCGTTTTGTTCAATATAATGAATAAAAATTATTCTAAACTGCAAGAACTGTTATTTAAATATTCATAATTTATAAAACATACGCATATCAAAAGCTAAATTTATAGGGATTTAGTGAATAATACCGAAA
>JBJESH010000086.1:0-4862 GCA_051882695.1 Oscillospiraceae bacterium
CGCCATCCGGGCGCTGGACGAGGGCGAGAGCCTGTTCTTTTCCCACTATGACCCTGCTGTGGTTGAAATGCTTACGGGACTTCATAGATAAAATCGGATGTGGGTTATGAAAAAATTTTCCTGCTGTGTGCTGTCTGTGCAGTTTTGCTTATCGCCTGTGGTAATTCCGACATCGGGACATCCGATGCAGCTTCGGGACAAACCCAAAGTAGTATTCAGACGTATTTATGGTCAGCGAGCGTGATGTTGCGGAGGCTGCCGTAATGTGGCATACCGGTTTGATGGGATATTGCCGAAAATAACGTTTCTGTATATGTCTATATGGCAGACAATGACGAATATTACGGTTCGGACAAAGCAAGAGAAACGTATTCGGGACTATATAAAGCATACCGACAAAATAGTCTTGCCGATGATGAAATATCTGAAAAAATTACGTTTGAAATACCTGATAATGAATATTTTAACAGTTGTGGGATTTACAACTATTACGGCGGCGGAAATATTAGGTATGAAAAATAAACTGTATAAATATATTGTGTAATTACAAATCCAAAGAATTTTCAAAACATACAAATTGCTGTTGAGCACAAACTGATTCTTTATAATATTTATAAACTTTGGTAAGGGTATAGTAATGGTAAAAAACATATAAAGTTGTCAAAAGGTAAAAAAATAAAACCTCACAAGTGGCTTACCTGCGAGGTTTAATTGGTTGCGGAGGCTGGATTTGAACTAATGAATGTTGGTTTCCATTAGAGAAGTCACACTGCATTCCCAACAAATTTATAACTAATCTTAATATATCCTGCTTTTTCACCCTGTTCTCAACATACTTGTTGCCGACGGTGATTTTATCAATAAGCATGTGTACGATAACCTTGTCAAGCGCGGATATATCCTTGAATTCCTTGATGAGTGCAATATAGCTTTCAATGTTCTTGTCAGCAACCGCATTCTCAAGGGTAATGGACTTAATGCGTTCAAGGGCGGCTTTGTTTGCACCACACATCTTCTTTTTATGTATCTTGGCTGCCTTTTTCTCATCTTTCAACACAAATGGTTCTATTGTATCAAAATCGCCTGCGGTGATACCAACAGTTTAGTATCAATCCTCGGATTTGATACTAAACGCAATTAGAAAATCCATATCTGCGTATCCTGAATTTTTATCCATTCTCACAGCGATTGGATTATATCGTGTTTTCAAATAGTTATTCATATAAACAATAGGGTGATATTGGATAAGCAAAACTGCCGAACTATTTCCGGCAGCCGAAGAATATGTACCGAATATGCCGCAGCCCGTCCCGTATCGTCCGCAGATGTGACCTGCCGCTGCGACCGTCGGGACTCAAAGTAACAGGGATCTCTGCGATAGCCGCACCTGAGAGAGCAAATTTTCCGATAATTTCGGTGGCGAACTCCATGCCGCTGCAGGAAAGTTCTAATTCAAGAGCTTTTTCCCGATTAAAACCGCGCAGTCCGCAGTGAAAATCTCTGACCTTGGTGTGAAAACGCAGCCTGCCCAGCATGGACAAGATTGGTACGCCGATATATCGGTGTGAAAATGGCATAGCTCCGGGAGCAATATTGTCCATTCGGCAGCCCATAACAAGGGGATAACCTTCACGGAGCTTTTCAACAAAGCCGTCAAGGTGCAGAAAATCATAGCTCATATCGCAGTCACCTATAATGATGTATTTTCCGTGAGCAGCATTTATTCCGCCGATAAGGGCATTACCGTAGCCCCGTTCGGCCACGTTCACCACACGCGCACCTGCCTCCTGTGCAAGTGCTGCCGAATTATCCGTGCTGCCGTTGTCTGAGACAAGCACCTCTCCGCATATACCGCTTTCAGACAGGAATTGCCGTGCCTGCCGCACACATTGCGCAACGGTTTGCTGCTCGTTAAGGCAGGGCATAAGGATAGTCAACTCAATTTCGTCCATGCTTTTTTCCTCCTTTTGCGAGGAATTTTTTCTTTTTCGGGCGAAATTCCAGCGAGTACCACAGCATAGCAAACAGCGCCAGAATTGTCGAGGCAAGCGCACGGTAGGTAAAGAATTCGTGCAGGTAAGAGTGGTTGTTCAGCAGGAAAAATCTCGCAATGGGCAGAGCGCCGAGTATCAGCATAGTCAGCGTGAAGCTGCGGTCGAATTTCTCACGGCAGCGGAATAGGTAAAATATTGAACCGAGTACCATCGCCGATATCACCAGTCCTGCGGCGATATTGCCCCACGATACTCTGTCACATCCGCCGAAAAGCGTGGAGATATTCGCCAGGGGTGCAAGGAAGAACTGCGCAACGGGCGAAAGCTCCTCGGCTTCGCCCACTAGTCGTTCCTCAACGGAAGCAAGGGCGGTAACAAACTTGTTTTCGCCGGTAACAAGGCTTGCGGTACTCCATTTTACAAGGAAAGCTCCTGCATAGGACAGTCCCCACGCCGAGCCACATTTGAGTATCAGCAGTATATTGTTACGCAGGTCGGGGAGCCTGTTTTCCTGCTTTCTCATTATAAATACGATAATCAGCGGAATAAGTATCGTAAGCGTTTCGCAGGTAAGGAAATCGAAGAAAGCTATCATAACGCCGGAAACCACTGCAAGTATCGAAAGTGCACTGTCATTTCTTTCAAACAATATATACAGCGGAAGCAGCAGAAGCGTTACCAGTACGGCAGGCTGATACTCCATCGACAGACAGATATTCCACATATGAACGCACAGGAACGATACGGTAAGTGCTCCTGCCGCAAAATACTGCTGCTTTTTCAGCAGCAGCGCAGCGTTTACCGCCAGCAGAACGAATGCCGCTATCATGCCTATTAGCTTGATACCGTCAATGTCGGTGAACAGCATGAACGGTCGTATCAGAGCCGCCATGCCGTGCCAGTATCGGGAATAGTCGGTGTTCGGCTGTTCAGCGCCCTCAATGGCGCAGTAAAACCCCCAGTTCTCACCGTAGTCGTTTGTGCCGTCATTGCCGTTGTAGTAGGCGGTATTAAGGGCGGAGCTGAACGGGTCGCCGCTGCCCATGTTCCACGTCACATTCAGCAGGATCACATCGGCATAGTTGTCCTGCACAAGACGCATTTGAGATTCGTAAACGTAAGGTGGCTTGTCCTTGAAAAAAATTGCGCTCTCATACATATTGTCATAAATGCGCTCGTTCGGGATAGCCGCAGCAGCGACAAGCGCCGCCCAGAGAGCCAGCAGCACCGCCGCAAAAACAGCGGCACGGCGGAGTATCGTAGTAATAATTTTCATATTATACCTCATAGTATTTAACTGCTTTTATTCTACCACACGATTGACTTTTATGTCAATACAAAATGGCAGGTTTGTCCTATGTTTCACCTTTTGGGGTGAGTTGTTAAAATATTTTTTTAAATTATCTTGATACCGTATTGCTTTTGGTGTATAATGTTAATAATGGCATTATTATGCAATAAAGAAAGGATGATTTGTTTAAGAAACGACTAAAGGGACTGCTTGCCATGATGCTTGCAGGCTCAATGACGCTAACTATGCTGCCGATGACGGCGTCGGCGACATTCAACAGCACTGTCACCATTTATGGCGGAGATTTGAACGAGCAAACTATAAGCGCGGATGATCTCGATGCAACCGGCTTCACCGGTGGAGTTCTCAGTACCAACACCGAATATCTCACCGAAGACAATTTGTGGGGTCTTTATTATTCCAAGGATGGCACCGAATCGGGAGATGTCATGTGTTCTGTAACAGGTTATAAACTTGCGCAGGAATTATATGGCAAGAAAGAATCAGGTACACAATATACCAACATGAAGGCAAGGTATAGCCACAAAGTGCTTGTCACCACCCAAGGCTCTGAAAACACGACATTATATGGCAGCGATGCATCTGATATAACCTCTTTTCCGGCATCAATTGCCCTGGGTGCATTCGTGACAAACGACCCGATGAAAGATTATTCACGGACTGTATTTTATGGAGTTGATTTTGGCGATGGATATGGAATTTCCATTCTACCAAAGTATAGCAATCCACACACCATTGAGACCGGCAGTGCAACAATATAAATATCAATGAGTGAAATCAGTCCTATGTATAATAATTTGAGCACTTATTGTGTTTTAAACGGTGTAACTGTTATCAAGCTTAACGCCGAGTATAAAACCTTCGAGATCCCCGTGTATGACTGTGCCGGCGTTAACACAAACAAAACCGTTGAGATAACTCAGCCCGATAGCGCCGACTCGCGACCTATAAAGGCGAAACAGAAGCGCTTAAGGGTCAGTATGTTCTCTTATATGATGGCTCCGAGTACAAGAACGGCACGAACTATATTAAAACCAAAGCCGATTTATGGACAACTATTGGATACGTTGTAAACGATAAAGGCGAATTTGACGTTTCAAAGGCTATGCTTGTAAGATATGTTGACTATTATATCAGCTATGAGAAAACTTTCACTTCGATTGATCTAGTAAATAACGTCCAGGATAACGCCGGCATAAACTATCTTAACGAAAGAAAGACCGATAATAATATCTGGCTGATCGACAGCTACGACGCGGCAAGCGATAAGTATATATATAAAACGGTATCCGGCGGTTCTTTCGATGCCGGAATTATAGAATACCTGAACACCAAACCTGCTGTAAAGGCTACCTCAACTGCAAACAGCGTAAGGCTCAGCTGGAAGGCAGTTCCCAAAGATGAAAAGTATGCTGTCTACAAGTATGTTGACGGTAAGGCAGTAAAGCTTGCCGAAACAAAAAAGCTTGCAGTAAGAATAACCAAGCTCATACCCGATACGGAGTACCAGTACATTGTCCGTGCATACGTTGACGGCGAATGGACTAAAATGAAAA
>JBJESH010000087.1:0-4780 GCA_051882695.1 Oscillospiraceae bacterium
AGATAAATGCACCGTTTGAAGATTGGAACAAGACATAAAACAGCCTTGGGATATTTTCTCTACGGTGTCAGGTAAGTTTATTTCAGCCAGACCTTTGCAGCTCCAGAAGGAGTAAGCTCCGATGGAGACAAGTGCAGAAGGAAAATCAACAGATAACAGATTTGAACTATAGTTAAAAGCATAATCTTGTATAGCTGTGACAGTTTCGGGAATCGTGTATTGCGTTGCCGTGTTGTTCAAAGGATATTTTACAAGATTGGTTTTGTCTTTGTTGAAAAGAACCCCGTTTTCGTCACATGAAAAATAGTCACTCCCGTTTTCCACAGCAAACGATTTGATATTGGAAACATTTGCAAAGACATCGCCCGCTATAGAAGTGATGCCGTTTCCTATGATTACTGTTTCAGCGCCTCTTACTTCGATCGGCATACTTACGAAAGACAGAGCTCCGCTGCCTCCGAGAGTCAGTGTATTTGTTTCGGTGTCATATTCATAGGTTATAGAACTTGTATCAACCGTGCCGCTCAAAATTTCCGCACTCGCTGTGAGCGTACCGAATCCCGCTGCCGAGCAGCTTACCGCTATAAGCAGAGCTAATGAAACGGTAAGACACTTTTTCAAAAAATTATCAGATATACGCTTCATTTTTATCACCTTATTTGCTTTTTCAATCACCGATTATTTTTACTTGAACGCTGGCACGTTCAGTCCAAACATTATCCGTTTTGGTTTCTATCTTTATAGTTTTTGTCATCAGATTAGGACCTGCGGGTGTGTACACCTCCCACACGCGGTTCCCTTCCTCATTGACTGTATAGGAACTGAAGGTTGATGTTCCTCCGTTTACAAGACGAACCTTTGAAACATCCTTGCCGGTGACAATTGTCATTTTGATGCGTGTGTCATAACGTGCGCTCTCAGGAGCGTCTATGGAATATATTTTGTTATCCGCAACGCCGGTCAAAGTGATGTCGAAGCTATCGTCAGCATCAGTCCATCCGGAAGAGTCTTTTATGGCTATGCCGTATGTTACGGTACCTTTTGATACTTTGGGATTAATTGTCCATGCTCGCACACCGTCTGCGTCAGTATATCCGCCGGAACATGTTATTGTTGTTCCGGAAGCTCGGTTTATCAATCTTACTTTTGATATGTTTGTGTCGGTAATAATTGTAATCTCAGCTTTGCTGTTTATAGCAACTTCGGTTTCTGCGGCAGAAGCGGAATAGAGCATTGCGGGGCGCGGAGATATAGTAAATGAAATGTTTTTGCCGTCTTCGCTCCAGTGCATACCCTCTCTGGCAATCACCTTGTAGGACTTGACACCGAGCGGAAATTTATCGGAGATTATCCATGTGAGTGTGCCGTCGGAATTAGCGGTTATGGATTTTACCGCCGGGTGGTCACATTTGTATGTGATAGTATCACCATTTGGAGTTATGAGTCTTGTTTTAAAAACTTTTGCGCTTGTCACGACGGTTATCTCATGTTCTTCATCAGCGTATCCGGTAGCAGCGGTTGAAACGTCCTGAACAGCCTGAGTGCTGTCAGACTTATCGGAATTAAGATTCACGGTTTCTTTGCCGTTAAAGATTATTGAGATACTTTCTGTGTTTTCCTCGGCGTCTGCGAGAGAAATTGCAATGTTGCCTGCTCTTGTAGATTTGACATCGACAGTATTTTCGTTGTCTGATTTGTCAATAACGGTCATGGTGTATTCCGCTTCGGGAGAAAGCGAATACACAACAAAATCTGAATAAGCGGAGTTGAACTCGGTTGCCGTGTCGGATATCGTGACTTTTCCGCACAGATTTCCGTTATTGTCAAGGAGCTTTATTTCTTTAATCCCATCACTGCCATCTATAACATATATGTCATCTCTGATAACAGCAGAGAATATATCCGCACCGTAGTTGTAGTGAATAGTGGCGTTGTTTATATAAGTGTTATTAGAGCTGTCAATGTTTATGGTATTCCATTGTTCCTCGGTGCCCTCATAGTAGATATCGGAAAGTCTTATGCAATTATAAAACACCCGGAAGGGCAGTGCTGTTATTTTTGTCCCTAAAACAAATTCTGAAAGAACGGTACAAGTATTGAATGCACGTTCACCGATTGAAGAAACTGTGCTCGGAATAACAATTTCCGCAAGACTTGTGCATGATTCAAAAGCACTTTTTCCAATACTCTCCAACTCCTTTGGAAGCTCAATGGAAGTAATGGCTGTATAGCAGAAAGCTGAGTCGGGTATTTCTGTTATTTTATCGGAAATCGTTATGCCTGTAAGATTCTTACAATACATAAAAGCGCCAACACTGATTTCGGAATCTCCTGCATCATAAGTAAATTTATTCGCAAAGTTGGGGCAGCGATAAAGAATGCTTTTGTCTTTGTTGTACAGGACGCCTATCTCATCTGTTGAGTAATTGGGATTATTTTCATCCACCTCAAAAGGTGCGGGGCAGGCGGCAAATGTACTTCCCGGTACATCAATAGATGTTGTTGAGGCAGGAATTTTTATGCTTTGAAGTTTGCAGCGATAAAAGGCATTTTTGCCTATGCTTTCTAAAGAAGACGGAAAATTGATATTTTCCAGTTTTTGACAATCAATAAAACAGGAAGAGGGAATGGAGGTTAAAGTGTCGGGAAGCTGAACGCTTGTCAGGGCAAAGCAGTTTCCAAACGCACTTGTACCAATGGTTTCAAGGCTTTCAGGCAAAACAATTTCCGTCAGGGTTTTGCAGTCCCAAAAAGCATAAGATCCGATGCTTGTCAATTGGTTAGGAAGGTTTATTGCCTTAAGGTTTGACGCATTTCGAAATGCACTGTTGCCTATGCTTATTATGCTGCTCGTGAGTGTTAGTGTCTGGAGACTTGTTACATTTTCAAAGGCACTGTCAGATATACTCGTGACAGTTGAAGGCAAAACTATATCCGTTACCGTGCTGGCAGCAGGACATCTTATGACAGTTGTCTTTTCCTTGTCATAGAGTATTCCATTTTCATCCGACGAATATGTTGCGTTATTTTCATCGACATAAATAAATTGAATCTTTAGAAAATTCTTACCTGTGGCGGGTCCGCCAAGTGTCACTTCCTCGCCGACTATAAGCTTTTCAGCCTTCTGAGCCTCGGCAGGCAGAAAAGAAAGAAAGGTAGCGCTTCCGTTTCCGCTGAGGGTCAGTACCTTTGTCTCAGTGTCATATTCATAAGTTGCTGTCCCAAGCGTGCCGCTCAAGGTCTCCGCACTCGCTGTGAGCGTACCAAATCCCGCTGCCGAACAGCCCGCCGCTATAAGCAGAGCCAATGACACGGCAAGAAATTTTTTCAATGCTTTGTTAAATCTCCTATTCACTTTGAACATCCTTTCTCAGTTTCATCATTGCTTCAAGCGTGAACGCTTTGTCATCGCATTTCAGTTCAACAAATCCGTTGTATTTTTTTACAACATCCTTTATGTTCCCAATGCCAATTCCGTGATTCTGCTTGTCCGGCTTAGAAGTTTTAACGGAGTTGTTTTTGATCTCAATACGCTGTGCCACGGGGTTTTCAATTTTTAATGCAAAGGCATTTGCGTCTTCAACAGCACGGATTTTCACGGAATATGGCGCAACTCCGGAACAGCCCTCAATCGCATTGTCCAGAGCGTTTGAAAGAAGAGTGCAGAGGTCATAATTTGTAATGCCATTTTCCGGAATGGAGCCGTCAAATTCGATGGTTATGTCCCGCTTTGAAGCGGCAGCGGATTTTTCGGAGATAATAGCATCCGCAAGATGATTTCCGGTTGAAAATTTATTGCCGGAATTGTTGAGCTTTTCAAAAAGTTCTGATATGTATTCTTTAGCCTCGTCAATTCGGCCGTTGTCCAGCAGTATGCTCAAAGAAAAAAGATTGTTTTTGTAGTCGTGTCTGAAGCGGCGGATATCACGGTTCCGTTCCATCAGCTCATTGTAGTGCGAAAGCTGCATATCAAGTTGTTTTTCCGCCTCTTTTTTGTTTTGAGATGCAAGTAAATATTTGAAAACAACATAGGCGATGCATATGACAACAGTTATTGCCGAAATCAGCATAAGTTTATTTGATGTGTCCTTGTCGAACGTTGGGTCAAGGGAAAGTGATACTCCGTAAAATGCTGCCCAACATGAAAGAAAAATAACAATGCACACAATGGGAGGGAGCTGCTCAAAAAAGTCCACAAGCTGACGGTGATTTTTGCGCCTTATAGCTATTGCAGTAAAAATTATGCATATTAGATAAATTGAACAATAAACAATATTTTTGAACAGCAGCGAATTAGGATAGACCATGTAGCATATTATAAAAGTTAAAAATTCTGCTATCGAATATGCGACGATTCCGATCCCCAAAAAGGTGAATCGTTTTTGCCGTTCCAAGGTGAGATAGGGTACAAGGATAAAATATGCTGTGGCGCATAGGTCTGTGAAATCAGTTGCTAAATCATACATGGGAGCATAAATAAACGGCAAAAGATAGACTGCGGAACAGACGGTTCCGGCAATCACCAATCCTGCTTTTTTTATCTTTAGTCGGTATCCCACAAAACGATTGAGAAAAAGTATAATAGTAACCGCTGCAAGAGTTATATTTAATCCTCCGCTTAAAAGCTCCGCAATTTTCATATTGCACCTCTTAAATTTTTGCCTGTATAGTTTTAAGATATTTTTCACATAGAAGGATGTATCTTTTTTTACTTATTGCCAGCTTTTCGCCGTTTGTGAGCGAAACCGTTCCGCTGTCAAATTCTTTTATCTTGCTCATA
>JBJESH010000088.1:0-4769 GCA_051882695.1 Oscillospiraceae bacterium
TTTAAAGCCGATTCTACAGGGCAGATTTTTTGTCCACTTTATAATCGGGAATTAGTATAAGTATTAGCATACCGTTAAAAGGCAATATTCCTGACGTTTCGTAACCTTGAGGAAGCTGCGAACATATAATGTTATTGTATAACACTATTCTTGGGCGAAAGTACAGAAAAATGTACAAAACCCATAATGAAAGAAAGGCAGCTATAAATATGCATACTGAAAATTATATTACCGAATCTCTGGAACTTCATCTGTTTTTCGGACGAATAATGAAAGAGCATTCGTTGTTCCTCGAAGCAGGTTTTACTCCGGCAAATGCCAATTTTTCCTCAAAAGCGGAATTTTATAAAAACGAATTTGAAAAGCTGTTGAGCGAGGCAGTAACACTCGGAAACGGGTTTATAAACGAATTGGTTCTTGATTCAGGCGAGATAGTTACCGAATTTACTTTAAATGCCGAAAAGCAAACAGAAAAATTTACAGGTATTCGTATTAACCAAAATATTACTGAAAGAGAACTGCAAATGAAAAGTTCAGGAGCAAAAATAAAAATTCCGGAATATTGTCAGATAAAAAGACTGAACAGAAGAGCGATCTATCTTTTGGACGGACTTATTTCTCTGAAAGAGGAGATACTTAGCAAAGTGCTTAGCTGCAGAATGTTTACAATGAATTATCCTCTGCTCATTGAACATATATTACGGGAAGCGAAGCTTTACAGAAAATATCTGCGGTTACTTGAAGATGAAGGTTCAGTAGGCGTTCAGTCAATGAAAGAAATAGAATGTTTCTGGAATCGTATCATGATGGAACACGCAATGTTTATAAGGGGACTTCTGGATCCGTCTGAGACCGAGCTGACCGAAACCGCAGATATGTTTACAGGTGATTACGCCGCATTGCTGCAAAGCTGTAATAATGCACAGAATAAAACTCTTACCGCAGAATCAATTGCAGAAACAAAAAAATTCAGAGATTTTAAAACTGCAGGTACAAAGGGTATAGAAAACTGTCAGATACGTTCTGTAATACTTCCTCTTCTTGCAGACCATGTGCTTCGTGAAGCAAACCACTATATAAGAATTCTTGAAAGTTAATAAAAAGCTTATAAATTTAAGTGCCTTTCCGGTTCAAAAGACCGAAAAGGCACTGCAATTTTAAAAATCAATTATACAAGTCAATAAAATACTTCATGATCGAAGGACCTTTCTCGATGAAAAGACCTGTTTCTTTAGCTGTTTCTTCAGTAAACTCATTCTTTCCGTCAGCCTTTACACTCTTGGTATAAATCATAAACGGAACAGCGTCATTGGTGTGAGTTTTGAGCGAAAGAGGAGTAGGGTGATCCGGCAGTATCATAAGCTTGAAATCGTCATATTTATTAAGTTCAGGAAGAATCGTTCCGAGAATTTCCTTATCAATAATTTCAATAGATCTTACTTTATTTTCGATTTCATGTCTGTGTCCGCATTCGTCCGGAGCTTCCACATGTATATAAACAAAATCCTGACCGTTTTCCAGTTCTTTAAGTGCAGCCTCGGCTTTACCTTTAAAGTTTGTGTCAATATAGCCGGTTGCTCCGTCAACATTAACAACGTTCATTCCGGCAAATTTGCCAATACCTTTAAGCAGGTCAACGGCAGAGATCATAGATGCTTTTAAACCGTAGCATTTATAGAAATTTTCAAGGTTTGCGCGTACACCTTCGCCCCAGAGCCAAATGCAGTTTGCCGGACGCAGACCGCGTTCGATCCTTGCTTTATTTACAGGATGATCCTTTAACAGCTCATAGCTTTTTTTCATCATATCAAAAAGCTTTTCAGCATTTTTGTGCTCAGGAATATAATTTGTAACTTTTTGACCTGTAATATCATGAGGGGGAGTAAGTGTGCCGACATCTAAGGTGCCGTTATGCCAAATAAGACAATGGCGGTAGCTTACGCCGCTGTAAAGCTTAAATTCATCATTATCAAAATGCGAAGCAAGATATGTAACAAGTTCCTTAGCTTCTGAGGTTGAAATATCATCAGCGCAGTAATCAATAAGCGTTCTGTCCTTAAAATCAGGCTCATCGGAAACTGTAACAAGATTGCATCTGAAAGAAACATCATCAGGCAGCATATCTATGCCGATAGAACCGGCTTCAAGCGGAGAACGTCCTGTATAACATACGGATGGATCATAGCCGAGTACAGAAAGATTAGCAACATCAGAGCCGGGTTTTAAACCATCAGCAACAGTTTTTACCAAACCAATAACTGAATCTTTGGCAAGCATATCCATATTGGGGGTAACAGACTTGCTCATAGGGGTTTTTCCGCCAAGCTCTTCAAGAGGATAATCGGCCATGCCGTCGCAAAGTAATACTACATATTTCATAAAGATACTTCCTTTCTTTCAATAACATTATATTATTATTGATTGATTTTGTCAAGAGTGATATAAGCTTCAGAGCAGCATTATTGAAGTATTGACAAAGCGCTGTTTTGCAAATATTATATGGCTTTGAAAAAATAAAAACGGCGTCTGAAAGGGGCGACCCCTTTGTCATTTCGTTCTGTTAACAGCGAAATGAGCAAAGATCATCGCTCGGTACCGATAAAACTTCTTTATCGGTACTTTCCTAAATCAGCGCCGTTTGTTGTGTACATATACGGTAATTATACAGCTCTTGTTACCTTGCCTGAACGGAGACATCTTGTACATACATAAATATGCTTAGGAGTACCGTCAACAATAGCCTTTACACGCTTAACGTTGGGCTTCCAAGTTCTGTTGGAACGGTGATGTGAGTGGGAAACCTTTATACCGAAAGTAACACCCTTTCCGCAAATATCGCATTTTGCCATGGGGTTACACCTCCTTTTCAATATCATTTATAAAGTCAACGCTTCTATTTTATCACAGTTTTTTTCTGATTGCAAGTGTTTTTTGAAAAAAAGTTTGAAAAATAAAGTTTTTTTGGAAAGGCGATTAAAAATTGCCTTTATGCCTTGTAATTTTATATAAAATATAGTATAATAAATATTAAATTTAGTTTTTCAGAACGGAAAGGAGAAGCTTTGTTAATAAAGCATACATAATTCATGTCCGATAAATTGGTTGAAGTTATCATGCACGGTCTTGTGCTTCTTACAGCGTTTCCTATACACGAATGTGCTCATGCACTTACCGCTCACTGGCTTGGCGACGATACGGCTAAAAATCAAGGCAGGATCACTCTTAATCCCGTAAAACACCTTGATTTGATGGGTACAATATTTATGCTTATAGCAGGTTTCGGATGGGCAAAGCCTGTACCTATAAACCCCAATAATTTTAAAAACCGAAAGGTCGGCATGGCTGTTTCTTCTCTTGCAGGACCTCTTTCAAATGTAATTCTCGCATATGCTTCAATTATATTGTATAAGGTCACAGCTTATTATGAAATGTTCCACGAAAATTCGTATTTATATGCGCTGTCAACTATTTTTCTTTATTCCGTGTTTCTTAATGTAGGACTTGCCGTGTTCAATCTTCTTCCAATACCGCCCCTTGACGGTTCGAGGATATTTGCGCTTTTGTTTCCAGAAAAAATATATTTTAAAATAATGAAATATGAAAATATTATTTTCGGCATACTGTTTGTCGCTATCTTTTTGGGTCTGCTCGACAAACCGCTTGGTTTCCTCCAAACAAAGGCTGTCAATTTTATGGATTTGATTTCCGGCTGGGTGGATATTATAATGCTGATGATTATGAGGTAATTATTTAATGGAGCAGATTTCGTTCAAGCTGGAGATTTTTGAGGGTCCGTTGGATCTGCTTCTCCACTTGATTTCAAAACATAAGCTGAATATCAATGATATTCCGATAGTGACCCTGCTTGACCAATATATGGATTATATTGATAAAATGTCAGAGCAGAATATGGAAATTGCAGGGGAATTCCTTGAAATGGCTGCAAGACTTGTATATATAAAAACTGTGTCGCTGCTTCCTCAGCATGAGGAGGCTGAACAGCTAAAAAAAGAACTTCAAGGTAAGTTAATAGAATATTCTCTCTGCAAAAAAGCTGCGGAGCTCATGAAAATGCGTTATATCGGTAATGTCAATGCAGTGCGCGGCCAGCTTAAAATCGAGTTGGACAATACCTATTCGGTCATTCATGAGCCTCAGGAGCTTCTTGACGCATATTTGAAAATCAGTGTAAAACCGCAGGAGGAAAAAATCAGAACGGAAGCTTTCAATACTATTGTAAAGAAAAAAATCGTTTCGGTCACATCAAAAATCATTTATGTGCTCAGACGTCTTTATAAGTCCGGAAGCTGCCTTATGGAGGGACTTTTCGATGGTATTACCGACCGTTCTGAGCGTGTTGCGACTTTTCTTGCTGTTCTGGAGCTTACCAAGTCTGGAAGGATATGGCTCAATGACGACAATACAGTGATAACATTTAACAAAAACAGGCAAAATACAAACGAAGAACATGAAGAATTACCCGAAACGGAGGTTTCGTATAAATGAAAATAAATGAGGGAATTTCCGTTATAGAAGCGATTTTGTTTGCCCACGGAGAGCCTATAGAAGCGGAAAAGCTTTCAGCTGCTGCCGGAATTGAGCAGGAAACTCTGGTCAAGCTTATTCAGCTTCTTATGGACAGGTATGAGTCAACTTCAAGCGCACTCACTGTTTTAAAGCTTGGAAGCTGCTATCAGCTTGCAGTCAAGGCGGATTATATAGAATATATAAGAACAGCCCTTGAAACCAAAAAGAATACACCTCTTTCG
>JBJESH010000089.1:0-1441 GCA_051882695.1 Oscillospiraceae bacterium
TAATCTCTGCCATCTTGCCACTGCAGGACATACATACATTGAAGAACTTGACGAGGCAGGCGGCGTTTATGCGGTAATGAACGAGCTTTCCAAGAAGAACCTGCTTAACCTTGACTGTATGACCGCTACCGGCAAAACAGTAGGCGAGAACATTGCAGGCTGCGTAAATAAGGATACCGATGTTATTCGTCCTATTGAAAATCCGTATAGCACAACAGGCGGAATTGCTGTACTCCGCGGAAATCTTGCTCCCGACAGCTGCGTTGTAAAGCGTTCCGCAGTATGCGAGGAAATGCTTGTACACAGCGGTCCCGCAAGAGTTTTCGACTGTGAAGAGGATGCTATGGCGGCTATCACAGGAGGAAAAATTCACGAAGGCGATGTTGTCGTTATTCGTTACGAAGGACCAAAGGGCGGTCCGGGTATGCGTGAAATGCTCAATCCTACCTCAGCGATTATGGGTATGGGTCTTGGCAGCAAGGTTGCGCTTATTACAGACGGACGTTTCAGCGGCGCAACACGCGGCGCAGCGATAGGACATATTTCTCCCGAAGCGGCTGTTGGCGGTGTTATCGGCGTTGTTGAGGAGGGCGATATTATCTCCATAAACATTCCTGAAAATACTATAACTCTTGATGTTCCGCAGGATGAGATCGACCGCAGACTTGCAGCGTTTACTCCGAAAACCAAGGAGCTTCACGGCTATCTCAAGCGTTATGCAAAGCTTGTTACTTCAGGCGCTCAGGGTGCGATCTTAAAGGACTGAGTCTCTCGAAATTTTGTATACAGTCCGAAACATCTAAAAAGGAGCATATAAATGAGTAAAAAACTTACGGCAGGGAAGCTTATCGGAATAATTTTTTGCATATCCGCAGCTGCAGCAATGTGTGTGCTGTTTGGAGTAAATATCTACCTCGGTGGGCAGATGAAAACTATTGACAAGTATCTGACTGCTCTTGAAAGAGATGATTTTGCTTCTTATACGGCATGTTTTTCGGACAATGTTGCCCAAAAGCTTGACGAAACAGATTTCGCTGCGGCAAAGTCCATTGCCGAAAATCTGGAGAATACAGATGAATTCAAAGCTGCGGCAAGTTTTAACGGCAGGGAAAAGCTTAGCAGCGGAAGATACTCAGTGTTCTTTGACCTGACGGTCTACAACGAAGATGAGCACGTTAAAATCGAAAATGTTTCAAAGGTGCTTGTCCGCGACGGAGGAAAGTGGGTCATTGAAGCGGAGGTATAGTTTATACTATACTGATATTTATACAAAAACGGTGAGACTTCGTTTTGAAGCCTCACCGTTTTTATATTTGCTATACTATGGTGCTTAGTATAAATCATTCAGCCGCTTTTTCCGCGGTAAGAGTCAAATCACTTCCGTCAGAGTCTACTTTCAGCACGGAGTACGGCTCAACATCGTCGGCAATGATTTTCTTTG
>JBJESH010000089.1:1541-4761 GCA_051882695.1 Oscillospiraceae bacterium
GAGTCTACTTTCAGCACGGAGTACGGCTCAACATCGTCGGCAATGATTTTCTTTGCTATCATAGTTTCAAGCTTACGCTGGATAAATCGCTTCAGCGGTCTTGCACCGTAAACAGGGTCGTAACCCTCTTTTACGATATAATCCTTTGCCGCATCGGTAACTGCAACATCAAGCTGTTTGCTCTTGAGACGTTCTCTCAGATCGCCAAGCATAAGATCGATAATTGGGTAAATTTCTTTTTTGGTCAGCGGCTTGTAGAACACGATTTCGTCCAGTCTGTTCAGGAACTCGGGACGGAAATGTCCTTTCAGAACCCTGTTTACTTGTTCTCTTGCCTCATCGGAAATAACACCGTTTTCGTCAATGCCATCAAGAATGTAGTCCGAGCCAAGGTTTGAGGTAAGGATAATGATCGTGTTCTTGAAATCGACTGTTCTGCCCTGTGAGTCGGTAACGCGTCCGTCATCAAGAATTTGCAGCAGAACATTGAAAACATCGGGATGAGCCTTTTCAACTTCATCAAAAAGCACTACTGCATAAGGCTTGCGGCGAACCGCCTCGGTAAGCTGTCCGCCCTCATCATAGCCAACATATCCCGGAGGCGCTCCGATAAGACGGCTTACGCTGTGCTTCTCCATGTATTCAGTCATGTCGATACGGACGATATTATGCTCGTCATCAAAAAGGGACTGGGCAAGAGCCTTTGCAAGCTCGGTCTTACCAACGCCCGTAGGTCCCATAAACAGGAACGAACCTATAGGACGGTCTGGGTCCTGAATGCCTGCACGGGAACGGAGAATTGCTTCGCTGACCTTTTGAACAGCTTCATCCTGACCGATAACACGCTGATGCAGGATCTTGTCAAGGTTAAGCAGCTTTTCACGCTCTCCCTCCATCAGCTTTGAAACGGGAATACCTGTCCATCTGCCGACAATTCGGGCAATTTCCTCGTCTGTTACCTTGTCACGAACTAGATTATCAGCTTTTTCTTTCTGCTCTTCGGCGGCGGCTTCCGCTTCTTCAAGTTCTTTTTTGAGTGCGGGCAGCTTGCCGTATTTAAGCTCGGCGGCTTTGTTCAGGTCGTAGTTCCTCTCTGCATTTGCAATATCTGCGTTAGTCTGCTCAATATCCTCACGCAGCTTCTGTAAACGGGAAATTGCAGTCTTTTCGTTTTCCCAGCGTGCTTTCATTTCGTTGAATTCCGCACGCATTTCAGAAAGTTCCTTCTGGATTTCAGCAAGTTCCTCGGCAGCAAGCTTGCCCTCCTCTTTTTTTAGAGCAGTCTCGGCAATTTCCTGCTGCATGATTTTTCTTGCCAGGTCATCCATTTCCGCAGGCATGGAATCCATTTCGGTACGAATCAAAGCGCAGGCTTCGTCCACTAGGTCAATAGCCTTATCGGGGAGAAATCTATCTGAAATGTAACGGTTTGACAGTACCGCTGCTGTTATAAGCGCTGAATCCTGAATTTTTACACCGTGGAAAACCTCGTAGCGCTCTTTGAGTCCGCGAAGAATTGAAATTGTGTCCTCGACGGTAGGCTCGTCAGCCATGACAGGCTGGAAACGTCTTTCAAGAGCAGGGTCTTTTTCAATATACTTTCTGTATTCGTTAAGAGTCGTCGCACCGATACAATGCAGTTCTCCTCTTGCAAGCATAGGTTTCAGCAGGTTACCTGCGTCCATAGCACCGTCAGTTTTTCCTGCACCGACAATGGTATGCAGCTCATCAATAAAGAGAATAATTCTGCCGTCGGATTTTTTGACTTCGTTCAGTACGGCTTTCAGACGTTCCTCAAACTCACCGCGAAACTTTGCGCCTGAAATCAGACTGCCCATATCAAGACTGAAAAGCTTGCGGTCTTTAAGGTTGTCGGGAACATCACCTCTGACGATACGCAGAGCAAGTCCCTCTACAATAGCGGTCTTGCCGACGCCCGGTTCGCCGATAATAACAGGATTGTTCTTTGTCTTTCTGGAAAGAATGCGTATAACGTTACGAATTTCGCTGTCTCTGCCTATAACGGGATCAAGCTTGTTTTGCCTTGCAAGCTCAACAAGATCCTGACCGTACTTTTTCAGTACATCATAGGTATCTTCCGGACTGTCGCTTGTTACGCGCTGGTTTCCGCGGACGTCTTTCAATACCTCAAGAAATTTACTCTTGTCAAGAGAAAATGTTTTGAACATTTTTTTGATCCTGTCGTTTGCAGTATCAAAAAGAGAAAGCATAATATGCTCGACAGAAATAAAATCGTCATGCATATTTTTGGCAATGTCCTCTGATTTGTTAAGGCACTTGTCCACATCCTGAGTAATATAAACAGTGTTTGCCTCACGTCCGCTTCCGGTTACCTTGGGCAGAGCGCCTATCATTTCTGAAAGCGAGTTTTCAACTGAAACTGCGTCAGCACCCATTCTGGTAACAAGCTGGGATATAAGGCCATTCTCCTGCGTCATAAGCGCATACAGAAGATGTTCTTGTTCGACATTCATATTCTGATAGTCGATAGCAATACTTTGCGCTTCGTTGATTGCGTCAAGTGATTTTTTGGTGAATTTTTGTGCATTCATATTAGTAACCACCTTTCTATTGGCATCTCCGGATTAGTTTAAAACCGGATATTTTGATTCTAAACTTTTAAATTTATTTTAACACAGTTTCGTGTTAAAAATCAATATAAATTTTTGTATAAAATGGCAAAACGATTTTTTTAGTAATTTTATTATAAAATGCCTTATTAATATTGTAAAGCATGAACAATGTTTTGTCGAAAAATGTCGTATAATGTCGAACTATGTCGATTTTTATCGTAACTTTCTTGTTGCAAAATTATAAAATAAAGTTTATAATTTATTCGTCAGATGATAAATATTTTACGTTTAGGGATTGAGGATTTATTTATGAAAACTGTTACAACACTTGAAACTGCAAAAGGAAAACTGGTTTACACACTTTTCAGTACAGAATCAAACGACACTGTATTTTACGGAATTAAAGTTACATCAAAGCTGTTCGGAGACGAGGAAGAAGCTTCACAAGAGAAAATAAGTTCTGACCGTTCCTTTGCCGAAGAAATGCTGCGTTTAATGGCAGATAATCTTGTTCTTCCGTCTACATTCAATGAGATAGCAGAGGAGTATATTACTGCCGCATTTACCGTATAATAGCGTGATACGCTATATTGTTGTGATATCTGCTGCAATTGATATGATGAAAA
>JBJESH010000090.1:0-4727 GCA_051882695.1 Oscillospiraceae bacterium
CGCTGTATTGACCGCTATATCGACAGCTTCTGCAAGGGCAGGATATCCGATTGATTATAATACTAAAACAACCTGAGAAGAATGCGTAGCTTCTCAGGTTATTTTTACTTTACAGAAGTCTGTCGATTTTGTCTTTGTCAAAGCCTATTACTACTTCGCCGTTGTCAAAAACAGTGACGGGGATACCGGTCTGCCCCGATATTTCGATAAGCTTGTCATAATTTTCTCTCGATTCGGCAACGTCTATAACGTCATACTCGACCCGTCTGCTGTCAAGGTAAGCTTTCAGCTTTGTACACCAGCCGCAGCTGTCTGACGAAAAAACCTTTATCATTTTATCTCTCCTTTCATTAATACTAAAAACCAATAAAACTGTAGACAAAAAATCTTCGCATGATCCATATACGCAAAATTATGCTTTTACTATAATATATATTTTTCAGCGTTAAGTGCAGCTGCCGCACCGTCTGAAACGGCGGTAACTATTTGTCTGTACCGCTTTTCACGGACATCGCCTGCGGCAAAAACCCCCTCGATACTTGTCTGCATATCGTCATCGGTAACGATATATCCCTGCGGACTAAGCTCAAGACAGCCTCTGAGCAGCTCGGTACGGGGCGCGCTGCCAATATAGGCAAATACAGCCGAAAGCGGAATTTTCCATTCCCTGCGTGTCAGAACGTCGGTAACAACAGCATATTCAAGAAAATCCTTTCCGCCTACATCGAGCAGGTCGGTGTTGTACAGAAGTTCTATATTTTCAGTTTGTTCGGCTTTTTTCAGAAGTGCCTTTTCCGCATGAAAGCTGCTTTTCCTGCGTATCACAACGACCTTTTCCGCAATTTTTGAAAGGTAAAGCGCTTCTTCAACAGCAGCGCTTCCGCCGCCTACAACTCCTACGGTTTTTCCTTTGTAAGCGTTTGCGTCGCACAGTGCGCAGTAATGCACTCCTTTGCCGCGGAAACGTGCTTCGTTTTTTACAAGCAGCGGCTTTGGAGTTGCTCCTGTAGCAAGAATTACAGCGGAAGGCTCATAGATACAGCTTTCTGTAATTACCCTTTTTACGGCTCCTTTAAGCTCGATTCGCTCAATGAGATCAAACTCGTCGATCTTCACACCGAGAGATTCTGCGTGCCTGCGGAATTTTTCTGCAAGCTCTGCGCCGGTTATGGCGGAATATCCGGGATAATTTTCCACAATGCTGCTTTGCATAAGCTGACCGCCGACCATGCCTTTTTCCAGTACAACAGGGTCAAGACCTGCACGGGCAGCATATATCGCAGCAGATATTCCCGCCGGTCCTGCGCCGATTATTACAAGCTTTGTTCTGATAATTTTCTTTTCCATGCAAATAGTATGTCCAAACAAAACGAGAAAATTTGAGCATAATATTTCCATGAATAAAATTGACAAATTTATTTTAATATGTTATAATATTTTAAATATTATGCACAGATTGGCACAGGCTGATTTTATGTGCCTGAAAACCGGATGGTGTAGGATCATGATTGAAAATAAAAAAATTATCGGAGTGTGCCTTACCAAGATACATGACGCTTCTCGTTCAGATTATATAAACCGGCTTCATATTCTGGCGCAGAAGCATGGTTTTAAGCTTATCATTTTCAACAGCTTTATTGATTTTTATAAAAATGATGATTTCGATATTGGCGCAAGGGCTGTATATGATATTATAAATTATGATATCATTGACGCTGTTGTTATTATCGAGGACAGCTTTTTAAACAAAAGTATCCCCGAAAGCATAATAAGCGGCGCAAAGGCGCATAATGTACCTGTTATACTTGTTAACGGAGAAGCTGAAGGCTGCTGTTCTGTTACCGGTGATTTTAAAGATGCGTTCAAGTCGGTAATTACTCATGTTATAAAGGAGCACGGCGTAAGAGATGCTTTCTTTATGGCAGGCAAAAAGGATGACAATATCTCGCAGATGCGGCTTGATTGTTACAAAGAGGCTCTGGAGGAAAACGGTATTCCTTTTGATGAAAGCAAAGTGGATTACGGCGAATACTGGGACGTACCTGCAAAACGTATAATGCACAGGCTTCTCGAAAACGGAAAAAAACCGCCTGAAGCTGTGATATGCGCAAATGACCAGATGGCATTTGCGGTATGCGGTGTTCTGAACGAATACGGATATAAAGTGCCTGACGATGTTATCGTTACAGGCTTTGACGGACTTCGGTCGTCAAAGTATTTTTCTCCAAGGCTTACCACCTGTGACGACAACCCTGAAGGTCTTGCGGAATTGACTTGTGAAATAATTGAACGTTCGTTTGAGAGCGATATTTCGGGAATGAGCTTTAAAAACAAATTCCTTCCGCGCATTTCCGAATCATGCGGCTGCATCGGAACAGATCCATGCGATTACAGGAAGATGGCTTCAGAGCTTCACAACATGATCGAAGAAACCGAGGCGCATGAGGATTTCATGTATGCGTGGATCGACCGTACTATCGAAGTTAGCGACATGAATTCTCTTTATAAAGCTCTGTCGGGAAGCATTATGGAAAATTCATACGTCTGTCTTAATCAGGACTTTATTTCAATTGCTCTTGGAAATAAGACAGAAGACAACAGCGCACTGCTTTCGGACAAGCTTGTCGTTATTCCTTCTGAGTATTCAAAAAATGAAAGCATAAAAAATGACAGCTTCAGTCTTTCGGATATGGTCCCGGGCATGACGGACTGGCTTTCTGACAATACGTCATATCTGCTGAATTCAATTTATGTCGGCAAGGAAGTGTGCGGATATTATGCCGTTAAGACCGACAGTATATATAAATGCAGGCATAAGATAAAACGTATTCTTAAAACAATAAATATTGCGTTTACATCGGCAATGAATTATTTTAAGCAGAAGCGCATGATACTCAGCATTGAAAACGCTTCACTTATCAATAATGTTACCGGACTTCCGAATTTAAAGGGTACGGTCAAGTGGTTCGATGAGTTTTCGGAAAAAGAGGAAAATCACCGCAAGGCTCTTTCGGTTTCTGTTTACGGACTTCCGAAATATACCTACATATATGAGAATTACGGAATAAACGATATTGAAGAATCCATGAGATTTGTGGCGGAATCGCTGAAGCTTGCAAATCCTAAAGACTGCTTTGTGGGACACATCGCAGAGGATGAGTTTGTCATCATAAATTATTATGACGACGCAAATAAAATCCCGGAAACGATAGACAGTGCGACATCTGTTTTTTTCAGCGTGGTTGAGGGTTATAACACTGACAGTAAAAAGCCATACTATGTTGAGGTAAACTGCGGCTGTACGGTTCTGAATCCAGGCTGGGACGGAGCGCTGGAAAGCTTTATCAAAATTGCCAACAGCGAAATGTATATGAACCGTCTGAAATCGGGAACAAGTGCTGTTGTAAAGGAAAAAACAACTCTAAAGGATTATTATAAGGCATTTGAAGTCCTTGTTGAGAAAAATCTGTTCAATTATCATTTTCAGCCTATCGTAAATGCTAAAAACGGTGATATTTTTGCATATGAAGCACTTATGCGGACCGATTCGAGCATAGGTATGAGTCCGCTTGAAATACTTGAAACTGCAAAAGAATACAAGCGGCTTTATGATATCGAAAAGGCAACAATGTTCAATGTTATGAAACGTTTTGCAGACGAGAGGGAGAAGTTTGGAAACTGCAAGGTGTTTATTAACACTATACCGGGCTATTTTCTCAATCCCGAGGATAACGGACTGCTTTTGAGCAAATACGGGAATTATATGGAAAACGTTGTTTTTGAGCTTACCGAGCAGGATACCGTATCGGATGAAGAGCTTAACTCCATCAAGCGGCTTTGCGGAAGTAATTCAACAGGTCAGATAGCCATTGACGATTACGGTACGGGACATTCAAATATTGTAAATCTTATGAGATATTCTCCTCAGGTAATAAAAATAGACCGTTTTCTTATATCGGACATACACAAAAATCAGAACAAGCAGCTTTTTGTAAGAAGTACGATAGAATTTGCAAGACTTAATAACATCAAGGTCCTTGCAGAGGGTGTAGAAACTTCTAACGAACTTCGCACAGTTATCGACCTTGGAGTAGACCTTATACAGGGGTATTACACGGGACGTCCCGTTCAGGAACCTGTCCGGTCAATTGCTGAGGAAATAAGGCGCGAGATCATTGAGGCAAATCCTCTGTTCGGTCAGGAATAACTTATGAATAAAATTACCGTCCGCAGTTAAATAAAACTGCGGATGGTTTTTATATTTTACCCGAACAGTTCAACATCGGAAAGCTCGCTGTCGTTCTTTACCTGCGCGTTGATCATTCTCTCATAAGGACGCTCTGCATTTTCGCGGCGTTCCTCTTCGGCGGCTTCTTCGTATTCCGCAAGATTGGGAGCAAGATGTCCGAGACTCATGATAACCTCGTCCTTCAGGTCATCGGGAACATCGTTTACCGCCTTTGCAGCTTCGTATTCGTACTCTGAAAGCTGTGGTTTGTCATCTGAAATAAGCTCAATTCCCTCGGTAATAATTTCCGACATTTCCTGAGACGGCGGCTCAATGGGGACATATTTTTTTACTTCAAGTTCTTCATGAATTGGACTTTCGTCTATAAATTCGTCCGCACCGTGTCTGTCCATAGCGGCAAAGGAGATGTTATCCATAGCAGCGTCAAAGAAAGGAAATCCCGGCAGTTCTTTAAGCTTGTAAAAATTATTTACGGCAG
>JBJESH010000091.1:0-4706 GCA_051882695.1 Oscillospiraceae bacterium
ATAGCATAAACAACCGCGGCATTTTTTGAATATTGCTCCTGTTTGTACTATATAATGTATCATAACTGCTTAAAGATTCTTTTGCTTTCGTATAAAATATACAAAAGTTTTAACATTTTATAATATAGTTTGTTGAAATTGTCATTTTTGTATTGCATTTTCTAAACAAAGAGTCTATAATATTAATTGTTGATAAACGCTTTTTTGTTTATTTGTTACAATATTACAGATAGGAGATAAACCATATGAAACACTACGGAGCTGAAACAATCAAGAATATCGCTATAGCAGGACATTCCGGTTCGGGTAAGACTTCACTTGCCGAGGCTCTGCTGTTCAGAGCCGGAGCGTCGGACAGACTCGGCAAAACTGCCGACGGCAACACGGTCTGCGATTTTGACCCCGAGGAAATAAAGCGCAAGGCTTCTCTCGGTACTTCTCTTGCTTCTTTTGAATATAACGATATAAAAGTAAACCTGCTGGATACTCCCGGCCTTTTCGACTTTGCCGGAGGTATGTACGAGGGCGTGACCGCTTCGGGTACGGTAATGATAACCGTTTCCGCAAAGTCCGGAGTTAAGGTCGGAACCGAAAAAGCATATGACCTTGCCTGCGAGCTTGACAAGCCGAAAATGTTCGTAGTCACCAAGGTAGACGACCCTGACGCAAACTTCTATAACGTCCTTACCGACCTGAAAACAAAGTTCGGTCCTACAGTCTGCCCTGTTGTTGTACCTGTCATCAAGGACCGCAAGGTAGTCTCTTTCGTTAATCTTATTGAAATGAAAGCTTATACATACGACGAAAACGGCACGGCTGTTGAAACAGATATGCCTACCGCCGAAATTTCCGAGAAGATGGAATACCGTATGGACGGTCTCGTTGCAGCGTTCTCCGAGGCTGTTGCCGAAACTGACGACGAGCTTATGGAGAAGTTCTTCGAGGGTGAGCCTTTCACTCAGAAGGAGCTTGTCCACGGTATCCACAAGGGCATGAACGAGGGCATCATCACTCCCGTTGTATGCTGCTCTTCGACTACCACCGCAGGAATTGATATGCTCCTCAAGGAAATTGAGCTGCTGCTTCCCGCACCCTGCGACAACAAGCCTGCTCTTGCCGAAGACATGAACGGCGAACCTGTTGAGATAGCTTACGACGAAAGCGCTCCCCTTTCGGCATTTGTATTCAAGACTGTTGCCGACCCGTTTGTGGGCAAGATGTCATTTATAAAGGTTATCAGCGGCGTGCTTAAAGCCAATACCGATTATGTTAACACAGTTTCGGGCGCTCCCGAAAAAACAGGCAAGCTTTACACCCTCTGCGGCAAGAAACAGACCGAGGTCACCGAAGCTTATGCAGGTGATATCGTTGTTGCGGTGAAGATAGGCGCAGGAACCTCAGACACCATCTGCGACGCTTCAAGAAAGATCGTTTTCCCTGCGATAGAGTTCCCCAAGCCCTGCTACCGTATGGCTGTTTCCGCAAAGGCTCAGGGCGATGAAAGCAAGATAAGCGCAGGCATTCAGCGTCTTACCGAGGAGGACAGAACTCTTTGGTACGGCATGGATCCTTTTACAAAAGAACAGATACTCAGCGGTCTTGGCGAGCAGCATCTTGACGTTGCAGCTGCAAAGCTGAAAGCGAAATTCGGCGCAGACGTTGTTCTCAAGGAACCGAAGATCGCCTACCGCGAGACCATACGCAAAAAGGTCAAGGTTGAAGGCAAGCACAAGAAACAAAGCGGCGGTCACGGTCAGTACGGTCATGTATGGATCGAATTTGAGCCTTGTCTTTCAGACGAGCTTGTTTTCGAGGAAAGAGTTTTCGGCGGCGCTGTTCCGAAGAACTTCTTCCCGGCAGTTGAAAAGGGCTTGCAGGACTGCATGAAGAAGGGCGTTCTGGCAGGCTGCCCTGTAACGGGTCTTAAAGCTATCCTTGTAGACGGCTCATATCACCCGGTAGACAGCTCCGAAATGGCTTTCAAGACAGCAGCTTCAATTGCATTTAAAGAGGGTCTGAAGCAGGCTGAGCCGACCATCCTCGAACCGATAGGAAAGCTTACCGTTACTGCTCCCGATGACAACACAGGCGACATTATGGGCGACCTTAACAAGCGCCGCGGCAGAGTTATCGGAATGAACCCCGCTGACAAGAAGGGACTTACCGTTATCGAAGCCGAAGTACCTATGAGAGAAATGCAGAGCTTTACCACACAGCTCCGTCAGATAACACGCGGACGCGGATGCTTCTCCCTTGAACATCTCCGCTATGAACAGCTTCCGGGCAATCTCGTAAGCGAGGTTATCCTCAGCGTTGACAATAACAACGAATAATTGTTTATAAATTTGTCAATATGTTTATCCGCAAACATATTGACAAATTTTGTTTTCTATTATAAAATAGTAGTGTAACTCTTTTTGTGCGTGTAAATATTTGCATAAATATAAAGTTTTTTACCATGAGCATTTACAAGTTTACATAAACCGAAAGGATTGAATCCATAATGAAACTTAAAAAGATCTTATCCGCGGTACTGGCCTCTGCGGTCGTTGCAGGAGCTTCCGTCATGACGGCTTTTGCGGCAGGCGACGGCGAAGCTGCTTACTGCTTTGACAACACTTCAAAGCTTGACGACTGGCAGACCTACGGTTCAACTGCGGAAACAGGCTTTAAGATCAGCCATACAAATTTTATTTCCAAAAACGGAAACGGCTGCATACTTATCTCGGAAAGCTCCGCAGGCGATATTGAAAATCAATTCGGCGGCGCCTATATTTCTGCGGAAGCTCTGGGCATTGACGATTTCAGAGGCTGCACTGTTGAAATGAGCATGCTGCTCTGTGAGGGTGCGGACGGTTTCTATGACAACCTTTCGCTTTACAGCGATGGGATCATCTGGCTTACACAGCCTGCCGAAAATCTCAGCACTTCCGAGTGGACAACGGTCACTATGGTCGTTCCCGAAAATGCGGACAACACAAAGATAGGCTTTACGATACCTACATTTAATGCGTACACCGGCGATATCGTTTATATCGACGACGTTTCGGTGACTAAACCCGACGGCACGGTCATTGCCAATACAGGCGACTATGAGGCAAGAAAGGTCAAGAGCGAGGACGCCGTTTCAACAGGCACAAATATTGCCCTGACTGTCCTTCTTGTTGTGCTTATACTTGCAATTGTCGGCGGTATTGGTCTTATCGTATCGGCAGCTATCAGACGTTTTAGCTGATACACTCTGCTTTCAGAAATCAAATCCCCCGGGGTAACCGTACCTGCGGCACTTCGGGGGATTTTCTATGTATATTGGAAGAATTCAAATTGTAACCGAAGTGAAATAAAAATGTTCTTGATTTATTGCGGATAAAGGGTTATTATAATACAAAAGCATATCCGTTCATACCTGCAAAAAAAGATAAAGGAGCAGTGTCCTGTATGGAAAAAATAAAAAAGATACTTACCAACAAATGGTTTATTCTTGCGGCGAGCCTGCTTTGCTCGGTTTACACAATATGCCTGATATATTTTGCATATGCGGTTTTTTTCTATGATATCCAGTATACCGACAAGGTGACGTTTGCTGTTGTCTATGCTGCGTTTTCGCTGATATTTGCGCTGTTTTTCTTTTACACAAGGCGCTCGTTCATTACCTGTATTATCGGCATGGTGAATATGGCGGTGTTTTTCCCGACGCTTCTGCTGGACTGGGGAAACTGGCCGCTGCTGGTCCCTGCTGCTATGGTAACGCTTTTCGGCTTCTTCTGCTGCAAAATGAACGACACCGTCAAGACCGTTTTCGGCACGATATTCCTGCTGCTGTATATTCTCGGCGGAATTGCATTTTTCCTTATAATGAACGTTTTCAGGGTAACTACCGTTGATACTCTGCTTACCCCCGAGGGCGGAATAGTTTCCCCGTCGGAAAATTTCAGATGCTATGTTCTGGATGTTCAGAACAAATCCTCCGGCAAGGTAGCTGTTTATGTAGAGCCTAACAAGCTGGACAAAAATATCAAGGATGTAATTACCCTTAAAACTACGATAAAAAGACTTGTCAAGCAGGCAAACAAAGAGAACAGGGACGATGCCCTCAACTATGACGTACACTGGGAGGACGAAAAGCTGTTTATTAACGGCGAGGAGTATTTTGACGAGTCGGACTATCTTACCGAAACAGAAAGCGGCGAGCTGACTTATGATTTCTCGGAGGGCTTCTGGACGCACACTTATTTTGAGGTTGACTACCCGATAATTGAAATTATCGACAGATTCAAAAAGGTAATTACCGATAAGCTTTCCGAAAGCAAGGAGAGCGAACCCTCCGCAGCATTTATGATAATTCAGGATTAGAAATTTCAGGGACAGAAATTTTATTCCGCCCCTGAAAAATTATGTATAATGAAGGAAAGGTGAAAAAATTGCTGAGAAAAATGAATGAGTCTGACAGAGAGTTTTTTCTGAAGGCTGCCGATGAATTTTATCATTCGGACGCAGTGGAAAAGCCGCTGCCGTTATCCCGACTTGAAGCGGATTTCGACGAGGCAATGCGCTCGGACGTTTATCTTGAAGGACTTATTTTTGAATACGGCGGAGAACGTGCAGGATACTGCCTGATGACCAAGACCTTCCATACCGAAGCCGGTCTGACCTTATGGATAGAGGATATTTACATTCTTGAACAGTACCGTGGGAAAGGTCTCGGC
>JBJESH010000092.1:0-4703 GCA_051882695.1 Oscillospiraceae bacterium
CGTATAGTATAGTATGTCATATCCTCGGTATAGTTATATTCCATAAATTCCTTACAGATTTCGTCTTTGTAGAGTATTGCAGGCCTAAGCATTACTTGTCGCTCCCTCCTAATCCGTGTCTAAAATTTTTAGATTCTGACGATGAAATATTCAACTTCACTGAATACCACCAAAAGAATAAATCTTACTTTATCCCCAATAATATGGATTTTGTAAATTGTGTTCATGCTCTAAGTATAACCCGCTGTCACCCTCGACAATCCAAATAGTTTCACAGTAATCTTCATTCGGACATATTCTTGAAACTAAGTTGACAGTTTCATTCGTCCGTACATTCTCGGCTAAAAATCCAGATTCAAAACGATTGACATTAACTCTTTGGCTCATAACCTTGCCCCCTTCCTCCAACAGTTGGAGAACCCGATTTTATTTCTTTGATTCTTGCCTTCAGCGCTTCAAGAAGCGCATTCTGCACATCGGCTTTGCCCTCAAGCGCCGCAGCGACATCAACGTCACGGGTCTCCTGGGTTATGAGCCGATGAATGATAACCGCTTCTTGCTGACCCTGCCTATGCAATCGTTTATTTGCCTGCTCGTAAAGCTCCAGCGACCAGTTAAGCCCGAACCAGATTATGTGGTGGCCGCCCTGCTGTAAATTTAGACCGTACCCGGCAGAAGCAGGGTGGGCGAGAAGTATATCGACTTTGCCTTCGTTCCAATCCTGCTGATCCTTGTCGGTACGGAGCTGTCGTATTTCAAGACCTGACTTTGAAAATCTATCCATGATCCGGGTGAGGTCATGCTGGAAGTTGTAGAACAGCAAAGCGTGCTGACCGTTTAAACCCTCGATCACCTCGGCGAGAACGTCAAGCTTGCAGTCATGGACCTTAACGACTTCCTTGTCATCAGAGTACACGGCGCCGTTTGCAAACTGCATGAGCTTTCCGGAAAGAACCGCTGCTGTTCCTGCATCAAGGGTATTTTCATCGACATACAGCAGCATATTTTTCTCAAACTCCCTGTACTGCTTTTTAGCCTTTGCGTCCATAACCACTGGAACGTCCACGGTTATGCAGTCGGGAAGAGTGAGGTAATCAGCTGCCTTCATGGAAATGCAGATGTCGGAAATTGCCGATTTGATAGCTTCTTCCGCACCCTGCTTCATGGAGTATGTCGTAAAATGTCCTCCGTGGGTCTCACACTCGCAGTATTTTGTGCGGAAATGGGTTATTCTCTTTCCGAGGCGCTCGCCCTGGTCGATCAGGTAGATCTGTGCCCAAAGGTCAATCAACCCGTTGCTGGCAGGTGTGCCTGTAAGACCCACAAACCGTTTGATGTGCTGCCGCACATAGCAAAGAGACTTAAACCGCTGTGCCTTGTTACTCTTGAAGCTGGAAAGCTCGTCCACGACAACCATGTCAAACCGCCACGCGTTGCGGTCATAATCCACAAGCCACGGGACGTTTTCACGGTTTATGACGTATACGTCCGCAGGTGTATTCAGTGCCCTTATCCGCTGCTGAGCTGTTCCGATTATCTTCGAGACGCGCAGGTGCTTTAGGTGATCCCACTTTTGCGCCTCGGTGCTCCAGGTGGTTTCCGCGACCTTCTTCGGGGCGATGACGAGAACCTTGCTGACCTCGAAACGGTTATATATCAGCTCGTTTATCGCCGTCAGCGTTATAACCGTTTTTCCCAAGCCCATATCAAGCAGCAGCCCGAGATTCGGGTCGGAAATAATCCTGTCTGTGCAATACGCCTGGTAGTTATGGGGTATGTACTTCACCGCAAAGCAGCTCCTCTCTGATTTTCGTTAAAAAAGCTTCGACCTCATGGACTGAACGCAGCACTAAAACTTTCTGCTTCATTCGGCAGAGTTCGCCGACTCTGTGCTCCTGCTGTTTCGTCAAAACTCTGCCCGGGGCTTTAAGCTCTGCGAAGATCGTCCTGCCGTCCGGGAGGCATATGACCCTGTCAGGTACTCCGCTGCTTCCGGGAGACACGAACTTGTACGCCCTGCCCCCGAGAGCCTTGACCCCTTCACACAGCTTCTTTTCAACCCTGTTTTCGGGTTTTCCCATGTTATCACTCCTCAAAAAAAAAATGTAGCTTTGTTGTCGGAAAAATCCTATTCTTTTTATATATCTGGGGTATTAGGTATTATATATATTACCTATATATCTATTTATATATTTTTATATATAATTTAAAGTTACAAAGTTACATTATAATATTAATCCCTTATTTTATCGAATTTTCGGCAGTAACCTTGTTTGTAATTTTGGCATAACGTTTGTAACTTTAAATTCCGCCTAAATTTTAAATGTTATTAAGGTTACTGCCGAAAGTTACTGAACTTTCTCTCGGATAAATCCGCGCTGAACGCCGAATTCCAATCCAAATCTCATAGATTTATCGGACTTTTGCCAGCCCTCTATTTTTTGAAGAATACTGTTTATCTCCAATGCATCTGACCTCTTCATAAATTTAAGGTCGCCCCCAAAGCACTCGCACCATATCTCAGCAGCGCAGATTTTTTCACGGGGAACCTTTTGCACGGAGTCCTTTTGAAAATCAGCCTGCCAGTAGATTTTCCGCTGTGAAAGAGTTTTTTTGTCCCAATCCGGGAGTACCTCACGCTCAATAAACTCGCGGATAACGCCTTCTTTAGAACTTTGTTCAGAGTGCTTCTCCTGCGTTGCCTCAGCGACTTTAAGGGCTTCGCCCGTAAGATACAAGGGCTCTCCCAAACGCCACGCTATGAGCGCCTCCGCCCATATCTGAGGCACTTCTGAGGGCAAATCTCTGAATACATTTTTTGTGGGCTCCTTAACGCCGCAGTCTATCGGCCAGAAGCGGCGGTTTCCCGTCTTATCACGAAGGAACTCCGCCTCGTTGGTCGTACCGAAGAACACGCAGCGCCTCGGGTATACCCCCGTCCTGCGCCCGTACGGCTCACGGAATATGTCCTCGACCTTTGAGAGAAACTGCTTAACCGCATTGGTTTCTGCGCGGTTAAGGCCGTTAAGCTCGCCGACCTCGTTGATCCATACGCCCTGAAGCATTTCGCAGGCTTCCTTGCCCTCGAAGGTCGAAAGGCTGTCGGAGAACCAGCGTCCGCCCAGCAAGCGGAGCAGGGTGCTTTTGCCTATGCCCTGAGGTCCTGCGAGAATGGGCATCGTGTCGTATTTTACACCCGGGGTCATTACTCTTGCGACGGCAGCTACGATTGATTTTCTCGCCGCTGCTCTTACATACGCGTTGTCATCAGCGCCAAGGTAATCGCAGAACAGCGTATCAAGCCGATGAACACCGTCCCACGTAGGGAGTGACAGCAGATAGTCCTTCACGGCGCTGTATGAGTGTTTATGGCACGATAGGGAGAATGCGTCCATAATGCGCTTTTCGCCTGTTATTTTATATACCTTTTCAAGATAATGCCTCAGTCCCGCGTCATCATTATCGGTCCATATGCGCATATCTGTACTCGGATCCCAAGGCAGCGCGCCCAAGGCATAGATGCGGTTGCTAAATTCCTCATACACGATTAGATTTTTAAGCATGGGGTCATTTTCAAGTATAATAAGTACGTTATCTGTGGTTTTGCTGATGTTACCTTCCTGGCTTACCTCTAACTTAGTGAGCCAGTTTTCGAGTTCTCCCGAAGGAGCAGCGCCGAACGATTCAACCGCCTGCTGGTAGCGCGCCGTGTTGAGCAGAGCGGCAACAGCCTTGTCAGATGCTGCAAAGCGGCACATCTCAACGTAAGACGGCAGCTTGTTAGTTGGTGTATCTGGCTTTGCATTGTCGTCCTTATCGCCGAACATATGCAGTCTCGCAAGATCGAACGCATTGCAGAGCTTACCGCCTGCAGGGTCTGTTGCATGGTGGGAGTAAAGGAATTGACCATCGTTATAAACAACGGCGCCGCCTGTGGTAGATCCGCCCGAATAGGTAAAACGGCCGTCCATTCCGCAGGGGGCATATACGCCCGGGATAATTTCATAGATTACTCGGTAAACGTCATATGTCTTGCAGAAAGCGCCGACTATTCCGCTTTTCTCTGTAGGGTCTGCCTGCTTTGCACCTCGCGGCATTTTGGGCGCCGTAACGCCTTTCCATTCCGATACATTGCGCCAGTCCGCATAAAGGGAAAGTGTGCCGTCAACATCTATAAAAGGCTTATCGGCGTATGTAAATACATAGCTGCTGTCGGAAGAGCAGGACGGCCAATACATAAGCCGTGAAGCCTCAAAGGTAGATGGGTCGCACATCTCCATGCCGATGAACTCGGCAAGCTTACGGGCAAGCGGTTCGTACTCATCAGCGGAGCAGGTGCGGCTGAGGGGTATAAGAACACGCAGACGGGGAGCAGCTTCGCAGTGCTTACGGGTGCTGTATACGCAGTACCCGAAGCCGAGGCTGTCTATTTTGCGAAGTACGTCATCGGTCACGCCTGCCTGAATGCTGTCGAGGTCAAGGGTAACAAGGTCGCGTCCGCTGACAGCGTCAGCTTTGCGGCGGTTGCCGTTAAGCGTACCGCCCACAAAGCCACCCACGTCCTTCAGCTCGTCCTGTTTGGACTTAGGCAGGGTAAAGTATTCAGCAAGCGACTCCGTACTCCTGCTGGGCGTACGGAGTTTATCGCAAAGGTCGGACCACATAATGTTTTGAGCTGTCCAGTTGACAGCTTTCCTGCTGTT
>JBJESH010000093.1:0-4699 GCA_051882695.1 Oscillospiraceae bacterium
GGGTGCAACAGGCTCCATAACCTATCTTTTTTATACGCTGTGCATAGGTCTTTCTGTTGGAGCAGGCGTTATTGTTTCTCAGCTTTTCGGCTCCGGAGATAACAAAAAAATGCGGTCGGCGGTGGTCAATTCTGCCATTGTCACAGCCGTTTTCGGAATTGCTGTAAGCATTATATCGGTGCTCGGTGCGGAGCCTGTTCTAAGGTTTCTGAACGTTCCCGATCACCTTATATCAAATGCTGCTGTCTATATGAAAATAGCCTGCGGAGGTACTTTGGCAGTTGCGGCATACAACTGGATAAACGCTATGATGAGAGCGGTGGGTGACTCAAAAACGCCACTCATATTTCTGGGAATCGCAAGTGTACTCAATGCGGTGCTTGACTTGCTGTTCGTTGTAGTGCTGGACTTCGGAGTTTCGGGAGCGGCGTATGCAACTGTGCTTGCTCAGGGACTTTCCGCAGTGTCCTGCATAATATATTGTTTCGGTAAAGGCAGGGAGATAAAGCTATCCTCCGAAGACATAAAAGCCGACAAGGGTATGATGCTTCGCTGCATAAAAACAGGTCTTCCCATAGCCGTTCAGAACGGACTTATCTCCGTATCAATGACCGCTCTGCAAAGGGTAACGAACGGCTTCGGAGAAAATGTTATGGCAGCATACACAGTTTCTATGAGGATAGAACAGTTTGTCCAGCAGCCCTTTTCATCGCTGAATGCTGCCGTTTCCACGTTCACGGGGCAGAATATCGGAGCCGGAAAAAGCGAACGTGCAGTCAAAGGTCTGCGATCTGCAATGAAAATTTCAACGGTATTTGCATTTGTTGTGCTTATACTTTTCATACTGTTCTCACGGCAACTGACAGCCTGCTTTGTATCGGGCGATAACGTTATCTATATTGCTTCACGGGCTATCGTTATGACAGGCTGCTTTTACTGGGCACTGGGAATTATCCACACGGTCAGAGGCTTTCTGAACGGTGCGGGAGATACGGGATACGCTCTTGTGAACGGCGCTGCCGAGGTCATATGCCGTATAGGTCTGTCCCTGCTGCTGACTTCTGTTTCTTTCATAGGATATTGGGGAATATGGCTCACTACATGCTGTACATGGTTTGTAACGGCAGCGGTAAGCGTTATCCGTTACAAGAGCGGCAGGTGGAAGGATAAAGCTGTTAAATAAGAATATTGAACATATGTCAAAAACGTGTATTGACTGATTCTCTGAAAAGATGTATAATATGATCAGAAATTTTTTCTTCTAAAACATTGGCGAGGTATCGTATGAAAATATTATTTATATGCGGCAGTCCCAGAAAAAGCGGAAACACTGCTCATATTTTGAAAAAAATCACATCGAAATTATGTGAAAAACATAATACGGAAATATGCTATATCACCGATTATAACATAAGTGGCTGTACAGGCTGCAATGTCTGCCAAGGCGTATTGGAAAAACCGGGGTGCATACAAAACGATGATGCACATATTCTGTTAGGCAATATTATTTCCGCCGATGCTGTAGTATATGGAACGCCGTTATATGGGCATTCATATTCGGGACAGTTGAAAATCTTAATGGACAGGCACGTTTCTCTGTTTAAATTTATCGGAGGAAGCGAAAAAGCTGTCGGCGAAATGGAAATACTGTCATTCATAAAGGATAAGCCTGTCGGTCTTATAGTGTCATGTCAGGGTCCCGAAGAAGATAATACGGAACTTATAAAAATGCAGTTCGATAGATTCTGCGAATCATCACTTGCACGATGCTTCGGAAAATACATTTTCCCCCGGTGTTCGCCGGATGTTGAAGGTACAGATTTTTCTCCCGAAATAATAAATCGTATAGCTGCGGATATTGAAGAACTTGAAAAATGATCTCATAATGCTGACTCCACTCAAAGCTTTTTTTCCATTACAATGAACCCGTCATCGTTTTTTCTCTTATAGGTATTATAATCCCGAAGATTTTCAAATGTCTTTTCTATGATGGTGCTGCTGTCATCCCAGATCTTATACTCTTTTGGCATATAACCGCAAGATATATAAAACTTTTCCACATATCCGCCGGCAGAACCTATCGAAATTGTGGAGGCACCGTAACTCACTGCCGCTTTTTCAAAGGCTGACAGCAGTTGCCTTCCGTAGCCTTTGCGCCGGTAATCGTTTTTTACTGCAATTCCGTCCAGTACAAATGAGTCATCATCGGGATGCTCGATTTTTCTGTGCCAGCCGTAAGCAACTCCTATTATTTCTGAACCAAGCATTACTGCAATAAATAGATTTGGAAACTGCTCTGCATATTCTCTCATTTTTATGTGATCGCTGCCCGGAAGATATTCGGCGACCAATTTATAGAAACTCTGTTCAATGACCTTGTTCAGTAGGACATAATTTGCGGTGTTCATTGTGTTTTGCTCCATTCATTATACTCAGCAGATTCAGCCATTGCATTTGTGACTTCGCTATTAACCTTGCAAGCAGTCACTCTGTAAACAGCTTGATCCCGGATAGCATTTTATGCAGACGGTATTCATCAAACGGCAGATATTCCGCAATAGTAAAGCCCACAACATCTGCATTTTCTGTAATAACGTAAAGAATGTCCGATAACTTTTCCATTTTCATTCTTCCTCCGCCTGAACCATCTCCGACAAGTTCGGGATCGGCAAAGTAAGTTGAATGAAAGAAATGTTCATCAAGAACATCAATATCAAAGTGAATAAGAATATGGTCAAATCGGCTGATAAAGGTTCTGACCGTTTCATCATCTACAAAGGTCTTGTCTTGCACCTTATAGGAAACACCTATATCTTTAAGAAATTTTTCCTGATAATCGTGTAATGTCTGCAAACCTATGTAGAGGACTTCATCAGGCTTGAATTTTTGGTTTGTCATTTGTTCTGAGAGCTGCTTTGCACCATAGCCCAACAAGCTGCCCAATACCATAGCATGAGCATTCGGATATCCATCATGTACGGTAGAAACATCAGGATGTGCATCGATCCAAATGATCCCTGTGCTTTCATACCGACCATGCAGGTAATCAAAGGGAGCAAGTGAAACCATACAATTACCGCCAATTGTAATAATCCTGTCCGGGTTCTCCGCAGAAAGCTTTTCCTGTGCATCCTTAATGGCCGCAATTACTTCATCTTCCGCATAAATACCGTTTGTTACTGATTTCTTCTTACCGTTCGGAGGAAGAATATTTACTTTTACAAGAGGTTGATTAATGTTTTGCGGCAGAATATATTGAAGAAGATTTGCACCAAAATAGTAAGTTTCGAGGCCCCCGCTCACATGATCAGGGTATAGCAATCTAATTGTTTTCATAGCCAATTCTCCTTATAATAAATATGAATTTCTTTATATTGTCATATTGAATAGGTAATCACGTATTTTACGATTATTTCAGCATTTGCACCTCCCAAAACGGTTCTTCCGAAAAATGACGTCCGTAACGCTCCAAAAAGAGGATATATCTGAATTCGCTCTTTTGAGAAAGAAATTCTTTTATCCGGGCAAAACGGTTTTGGTTTTCAGCAGGCGTATGACACACACATATATAATTGCCCGCCGGTAAAACAATAATCTGATTTTCACTTGCAGGCTTTACAATCTCGCTGCAAGCATACGCCGACAGCTCATCATTCTTCCTTTGATAGAGAAGACCCTGTTTATACAGGCTTGTGTATTTCTCACTTTCGTTGCGTTCAAAAAGCCTTGTCATAGCCATTACATAGTCCTTTGGGGTAGGAACAACATTTTTCATAGGTTCTGACAGAAAGCAGCGTTCGGGTGAAAACTGTTCAAACTGTGATTGAATTTTCGGAAGATTATCGGTTTCCTCAAGATGTTTTGAAATATATTTCAGCTTATCGGCTGTTCTTGTAATACGGGCTATCTCCTGATTTACCATATCGGAGCCGTCTTTTACGATTTTATCAATATTCAGACTGCCGTTTTCATCCGAATATGATGCAAATTGTTTCAGCGGAATACCAAGCTCCAAGCACGTCAGAATAAAGTCAAGTATCACCATCTGCTGCATACTGTAATATCGGTATCCTGTTTCATCGTTTATATAAGTCGGACAGAAAATACCGATTTTTTCGTAATAGCGTAAAGCCTTGACCGAAATGCCCTTGAGCTTTGCAACTTCGCCGATTGATAAAAATTCCTGCATTTTTTCATTCTCCCTATTGACTCGTCCCTTGGGGCATAGTTTACAATATAATTATAACATAAAGGGAGGATAATTTCAATGTCTGACAACAGAAAATTTTTTCAATATGTAATCCCATCCATCGGCTCTATGCTGGTGACAGGACTATATTTCGTGGTAGACGGAATATTCGTAGGACAGGGTATTGGAACTAACGGTCTTGCCGCAGTCAATATAGCAGTACCTTTTATCTCAATTCTGATAGCTGTTACAATGATGATTACAATGGGCGGAGCTTCGCTTGTTTCCATAGCGTTCGGAAGGAAAGAACCCGAAAAGGCAAATAACATTTTCAATATCAGCTTATTGCTTGTAGTGTGCTTTTCACTGTTTATGAGCTTGATAAGCATTCTTTTTCCCGAAGCTATTGCAAGACTGCTTGGAGCAAGCGACATATTACTGAATGATACAGCGGTGTATCTGAAATATTTTGTTATATTCGGCTTATTCTATTGCGGAGCGATGACGCTG
>JBJESH010000094.1:0-4674 GCA_051882695.1 Oscillospiraceae bacterium
GTAAAGGTTTTTTAGTCCTATTGCATCCTTGACAAGGATTATCTGGTGATACATTTTAAGAAGTCTTGGGTCAACATCCTTAACACAGGCATTGATTTCCGATATACGATTTATACCTTTTTCAGATACCAACCTTGTGGCAAGCTTGATAAAAATTCTTGCAAGCATTTTTGCATCATCATCAGCACGGTGATGGTCAAATTCACCGAGTTTCAGTTCTTTTGCAACGTTGTCAAGCTTATGACGTTTAAGCTCGGGAAGCATACTTCTGCTCATTACAACTGTATCGATCATAGAAAACTTAAAATCAATACCGTATCTTTCGCTTGCTGCACGAATAAATGAGCAGTCAAAGCCTGCATTATGAGCAACAAGTACAGGAGCTTGTCCGCAAAATTCTATAAACTTTTTTAACGCTTCTTCCTGAGAAGCTGCATCCTTAACCATATCATCGTTAATCCCGGTAAGCTCAGTTATTCTTTCAGGAATATGTCTTTCGGGGTCAACAAATATCTGAAAAGTATCAGTAATTTCAAGATTTCTGACTTTTACTGCACCTATTTCAATAATTCTGTCAGACTGAGCATTAAAGCCTGTCGTTTCAATGTCAAATACTATTGCTTCATCTGTAAGACATTTGTCAATATAAAGATTAACCGCATTTGTTCTGTCATTTACAGAATAAGCTTCACATCCGTATATTACTTTAAAGTTTCCGCCGTTTTTACGGATCTTCGATACTGCTGAAGCAGCTTCCGGAAAAGCCTGTGCAACACCGTGGTCGGTAATTGCCATTGCAGTATGCCCCCATGAAAAAGCACGTTCAATAAGCTTTGAAGCAGGAGTAACAGCATCCATTGCCGACATATTTGTATGCAGGTGAAGCTCAACCCGTTTTTCTTCGGCAGTATCCTTTCGTTCGGATTTTTGCACCTGCATTATATCGTTAGCTTTGATTACAAATTCATTTTCAAATGTATCAAAATCAGCTCTTCCCCTTATAAGAAGTGTTCCGCCTTTTTTAAAAGCAGAAAAAATATTCTCTTCATCTTTATCTTCAAAGCTTTTTATGGAAATAGAGCTTGTATAATCCGTTATACTTACCGAAACAACGCGCTTTTCGCCGTTCTTTGTACGAATTTCCTTTTCGGAATAATCGAAAACATCTCCCCAAACGGTTATGTTGTTCATTTTACTTTTTATTTCAGAAATATTTATAACAGGAGAATCAATTGAACGTCCTTTTATAAGCTTTGCACCGTCAAGCAAAATGGGCAGGTCCTTGAAATCAACTGTAAAAACAGGTTCAGATAAAGCCGGTTTAGAAATATCGGAATAAGATTGATTGTTGTTCATATACTCAGGCGGAACCTCTTCGGGAGCAGGCATTTCTGAAATAACGCTTGCAATGCGTTCCGAATAGTTGTCTCCCGATACCTGAGCACTTGTATCATTCAGAATTACCTTAATATTGACAGAAAATACTTCCTTGATAATTTTTTCAAGCTCAGCTTCAACATTTGCTTTTTTCAGCGTATTATATCCGGTCCCGTTAACATTAATAGTAACAGTATTGTCATTAAAAAAATACTCGGCATTGCTGAGATGACCGTTAATTACAAACATCCTGCGTTTAAGCATTGCCACTATATCGGGCATACATTTTTCGTTAAAAAGCGCAGGAGTATAACGGCAGTTCAGGATAAAGCTGTTTATCTCCAGATTATTCTGCATTGCTTTTTCAAAATCAACAACATAGCTGTATTTCTGTACCTGTTCAAATGATGCAAAAACCGTAAGCGCACGCTGCTTTTCGTTATGCGTAAGCTTCAATATTTCACCTTTACCTATTGAATTCGGAATATCCGCAATATATTCTGAAAACAATTCTTTTATAAGCATTAAGATTTCACCGATCCTATATTTTTTCTATTTCCTTTAATAACTCTGTCAATATATCCTTTTCCGGGACTTTTCTGACAATCTCGCCTTTTCGGAACAATACTGCGCAACCGTCACCGCCTGCAATTCCAACATCAGCCTCACGGGCTTCTCCCGGACCGTTTACAACACATCCCATTACGGCAACAGTTATATTTTTATCAATATTTTTTAATGCTTCTTCGACTTGTTCTGCCAATTCAATAAGATTGATTTTTGTTCTTCCGCAGGTCGGACATGAAACAAGCTTAACACCGCTTTCCTTTCCTAAAGCTGAGAGAATGTCCTTTGCAGCATATATTTCCTCTATCGGGTCAGCAGTAAGCGATACACGGATAGTCTCGCCTATTCCATCGGCAAGGAGCGCTCCTATACCGATTGAAGATTTTATTATTCCCATTCTTTTAGTTCCTGCTTCAGTAACACCGAGATGCAGCGGATAGTTTGTTTTTTCTGCAAGAATTCTGTAACCGTCAATCATTGTCTTTACATTGGAAGACTTTATTGAAATGACAATATCGTTAAAATCGCAGCGTTCCAGAATTTCAGCATGGCGAAGAGCACTTTCAACAAGAGCTTCCGCTGTAGGAGAACCGTATTTTGCAAGTATGTCCTTTTCAAGCGAGCCTGAATTTACGCCTATTCTGATAGGTATATTTTTATCGGAGCAGGCTTTGGCAACAAGTTTGACCTTTTCAAAATCACCGATGTTTCCCGGATTAATACGAATTTTGTCAATTCCTGCACTGACGCTTTCAAGTGCCAATCTGTAATCGAAATGAATATCTGCAACCAGCGGAATATTTACTGCACTTTTTATTGCAGGAATAAGCTTTACAGCCGCCATATCAGGTATAGCTGCACGAATTATTTCACATCCTGCCTTTTCAAGCTTTATTGCCTGAGCAACGCTTCCATCAATATCCGAAGCAGGAACATTCAGCATGGATTGAATATATATTTTTTCTCCGTTAAGTGTACAGTTCCCAACCTTTACAGAATGAACAGAACGCATAAGGCACCTCTTTTACTTTACAAAAATATTTTTTATATCATTAAAAGTTACAAAAATCATAAGCAGCATAAGAAGTGCAAACCCTACAAAATGAATCATACCCTCTGTTTCTGCTTTTAAAGATTTTTTCCGTATCGCCTCTATAACAAGAAACACAAAACGTCCTCCGTCAAGAGCAGGTATAGGCAAAAGGTTAAAAATACCAATATTAATTGTAATTAAAGTTGCCATATCAAGCAAAAAGCTGATATCAAAACCGCTTTTCTCAGCAATATCTCCGATTGTAGTAACTATTCCGACAGGTCCCTGCAAATCGTTTATTCCATATTTTCCGCGAATTATATCTCCAAGTGACATAAGAACTATTCTTCCATAATATAGTGCGTTTTTAAAAGCATATGGCACAAAATTAGAGATCGTGATGTCTTCTTTCAAAACTCTAAAATCATATACAAGCACATTCTTGCCTGTCTCTGAATCGGTTTTGAATGCAAAGTGAACACCATTTACATTAACCTTTTTACCATCTCTTTTAACAACAAAATCAACTATTCCGTCCTCATCATTTCCAAGCTGATAAGTAATATCCTTAGCAGAAAAAATTCTTATTCCGTTTATTTTTACTATTTCATCATTAAGCTGCAAACCGTAATTTGGACTTACCGCGTCATCGGAAAAATAAACAATTTTTGAGGAAATATCAGCACCGTTTACCAAAGTAAGAATTAACGATAAAATCAAGCCAAGTATTAAGTTCATAACTGCGCCTGCAACAATGACTGCCATTCTCGCCCACACAGGCTTTTTTCTGAATGCATCGGGTGAATCATCATCAACATCTTCCCCCATAGCACAAAATCCGCCGATGGGAAGCAGACGTACAGTATAAAGAGTTTCCCTTCCCTTTTTACTGAATATAACAGGTCCCATGCCTATTGCAAATTCGTTAACTCTTATACCACATAGCTTGGCAACCGTGAAATGCCCAAGTTCATGTACAATTATTATTATACAGAAAAAAACGGAAGCTATTAAAATTGAAATAAAAGTATCCATAAAACCTCGCTAAAAATTAATTTCATTATGAACATATTCCCGTGCAAGAGCCTCCGCTTTTTTTATGTCCTCATAGCTTTCGCATTGCATTGGAGCAAAATAATCAAGCGATTTTTTTACAAGCTCTCCTATTTTCAGAAAAGATATTTTCCGGTTAAGAAATAATGCAACTGACTCCTCATTTACTGCATTTACAATACAGGGATATACCCCGCCAAGGTCAATAGCTTTGATACAGCCTGAAAGGCAATCAAAGGTGTCGAAATCAGGTTTGGCAAATGTAAGCGTCCCATAATCTGTAAGGGACAAACGCTTTACATCGCAGCTTACTCTCTCGGGATACAGCAGCGCATACTGTATCGGTATTTTCATATCCGGTGTACCCATCTGTGCAATAACAGAATAATCGTCAAATTCAACAGCGGAATGCAAAACACTTTCACGATTCACCACAATTTCGATATTCTTAGGTTCAACGTTAAAAAGCCACTTCGCTTCAATGAATTCCAGCCCCTTATTCATAAGTGTAGCAGAATCTATAGTAATTTTATTTCCCATGCTCCAGTTAGGATGATTAAGTGCCTGCTCAACAGTAACGTTCTCCAGTTCGGTTTTAGTTTTTCCGAAAAACGGTCCACCCGAAGCCGTTAATATAATTTTAT
>JBJESH010000095.1:0-4651 GCA_051882695.1 Oscillospiraceae bacterium
GCATGAAGAACAGAATGATGGAAACAAGACTGTTTTATTTTCCAAAGGAGAAGCAGATCCCGAACGCTGCTTTACGGCTCGTGAGGTAACCGGCGGAGGAAACATCGCAGTATATCAATTCCTGCAAAGATACGGAGACTCAGGCTGGACCGATGAAGAATATTCCAAGCTGCCCGTATTGGAAAAATCTCTGTTTACTTTCAACGGTCGTTCAAGAGTTATGAACATGGTCGACCGGCTCGTTTTTTACGACGGAGATATGAATATTTACAATCTAAGATTCTTTATGAAAACTGTCGGCACTTTTATTGAAGCCGGACAGATAGGAAACTACGGCGCTTGCTATTTCAATTTTAAACGTTTCTCCGTAATAAACCAGAATATCGGCCGTGAACGAGGCAATATCGTGATGAAAAAGTTTGTCTCGCAGCTTCAGGAACAGCTTACAGACAGCGAATTTGTCTGCCGAATAGGCGGCGATAACTTCGTTGTACTTTTCAAAAAAGAACATCTTGATATAATTACCGGATACCTCAGCGGAACAGGTATCGTTTACGACGAGGATAATAATGAACGTGTATTTGTTTCCGCTTATGCAGGATATTATATGATACCTGACGGCTGCCGAAATCCGTCCGAGATAATGGACAGTATGAGCATTGCGGTAAATACCGCAAGGAATGTACTGAAAGCCAACTGTGTATTCTTTGATGAAGAGTTAAAAAGCAACCGCAATGAGATCAAAATGATCGAAAGTGTCTTTTCCGACGCAGTTGAAAAAGAAGAATTCCATGTTTATTATCAGCCCAAAGTTCATCTTAAAGATTATACTCTTCACGGTGCAGAAGCACTCTGCCGCTGGTTCAGGAACGGAAAAATGATACCTCCTTACAAGTTTATTCCCGGATTGGAACAGAGCAAGTCAATATGCGTACTTGATTTTTATATGCTTGAACATACCTGCCGCGATATCCGCCGCTGGCTTGATGAAGGAAGACCTGCCGTAAGAGTATCAGTAAATTTTTCCCGCCGTCATCTCGGCGATATGGATCTGCTGGAACACATTATCTCATGTATAGACAAATATAATGTGCCGCACCAATACATAGAGATCGAGCTTACCGAAACAACTACCGACGTTAATTTTTCCGACCTGAAAAAAATTGTAGTCGGCCTGAGCGAAGCAGGTATAAGTACCTCCATTGATGATTTCGGAATAGGTTATTCTTCACTTAATCTTATTAAAGAGCTTCCGTGGAATGTTCTTAAAATAGATAAGAGCTTTCTGCCGGATGAAAATGATTCCGGCTCTCAGAAGTATGTAATGCTGAAGCATATTATTGCTCTCGCACAGGACATAGGACTGGAGTGTATTGCGGAAGGCATCGAATCCGCTGAACAGGTACGTCTTTTAAAAGAAAACAACTGCTTTCTTGCACAGGGCTTTTATTTTGACAAACCAATACCTGTTGAGGAATTTGAAAAACGTCTCGATGAGCTAAAACAGTTTTAAGGCAGTATTAAATTAATTGCATTGTCGGATATGTTCTGTGACCTGACAGATCAAAATACTTATACCGACCTCCGTTTAATTTTATAAGACCCTTCTTATTTTTGTTTGCAGAATTATTGAAAAAAATATTGACAGCAATATTTTTAGACGGTATAATATAAATATAATATTTAAGCAAAGGCGCTCCGAAATAAGGGAACTACCTCACATAAATTTTATCAGTAAATCTGAAATTTATGGTTCTTCTCTTCGCTTACGGGGCGTCTTTTTTTAGTATGAAACGTCGGAAATTTCTACTATTTTATCAAAGGACGGTCTTTAAAATGAAAAGAGAGCACTCAATACGTTCAAAAATTATACTGCTTGCCATATGCCCGATGCTTTTAATATCTTTTATTCTGCTTGGTTATGCTCTTATAGGCGGAATGATGAACATAACCTCCGCACTTAAAGACAGCATGGGCGAAACCGCTAAAATATCTGCTCAGGCAATTACAAATCAGCTTGTAATATATGAAACTGCAGTTAATGAAGCAGCTTCAAATGAGCTTTTCCAAAATAAAGATCTTGATCCCGACAAAGCTATGACATTTCTTGAAGACGTTAAAGAGCGCAACGGATTTCTTCGTATAGGCTACACGGATGAAAACGGGGTAAATCAGAACGGCAGTGATTTTTCCGAAAGACAGTATTTTAAAGACTGCCGTGAAAGCATGGCTCCCGTGACCTCGGATCCATATGCCTCAAAGGATGGCAACGGAGCGTTGTCGGTGCTGTTCTGCGCTCCTATTGTCCGTGAAGGAAAATTCTGCGGAATAGTTTACGGAGCAGCAGACGCAAAGCTGTTCACAGATATTATCAGTAATGTTACCGTAGGCGATAACGGAATGAATTTTATTATTGACAGCACAGGCACATTTATTGCTCATAACGATTATTCAAATGCAAGCGGCCTTATAAATTATATATCAGAGGCTGAAGATGATCCTTCATTGTCAGATCAGGCTGCGGTCATATCTGAAATGCTTTCAAACCGAACCGGCTATGTAATTTACAATGACGGCGAAATCAGACGTATTGCCTGTTATGTTCCCATAGAAAAAGGAAGCAGTTGGGTATTGGCTGTTACCGTAAGCTATTTTGAATTTATGAAAAAGGAACTGATAGGCCTTGCCGTATTGGCATTATGCGCCTTAATTGTAATAATTGTAAGTATTATACTTATACTTAAAACATCTGCCCGCATTGTAAAACCGGTATGCAGCTGCACAAAAAGAATAGAGCTTTTAGCCGACGGCGACCTGAAATCAGATATAGAAGCCTGCACTTCCAATGACGAGACCGGAGTGCTTGTAGAATCCACCAGACGTAATATAAGACATTTAAACAGCATGATAAAGCATATTTCAGAAAGCCTTGAAAAAATGTCAGAAGGAGATTTTACACACGAAATCGAAGGAAAATTCAGAGGCGATTTTGAACCGATAAAGGCTTCCCTTGACAATATTATGAATTCACTGCGTTCTGTGCTCGGAGACATAGACGCGGCTTCAGCTGCGTTGTCGGAAATATCGGAACAGGTAGTGGATACATCCTGCCGACTTTCTGACGGAGTAAACAATCAGACAAAATTAATAAACGAGATCAGCGATACCTTTGAAAGCATGAAAGAAAGCGTAAAATTGAATGCTGACAATACTGCCAATGTTCTGGACCTTGCTTCAAGGACCCAGAACGGAGTAAGAACCAGCGGCGAGCAGATGAACGAACTTCTTCAGGCAATGAGAGATATGTTCAATTCTTCAAAGGAGATACGTTCAATCAACGATACGATCAGTGATATCGCTTTTCAGACGCATCTTCTGGCACTTAACGCTTCCATCGAAGCAGCAGCTGCAGGAGCTGCCGGAAAGGGATTTTCGGTCGTTGCAGATGAAGTAAGAGAACTTGCAGCCAAATGCGGAGATGCAGCTTCACGCACTACAGTGCTTATTGACAGCACGGTCGGATCTATACGCAACGGAATGGACCTTGCTGAAACGGTATCGGACTCTTTCGGTTCTGTTGAGAAAAATACCGCCGAGGTAGAAAAAAATATTGCTTATATTTCAGCTTCATCCGAAGAGCAGGCAGCCTTCATTGAAAGCGTGTCGGATAAAATGGAAATGATATCTTCGGTTGTTGAAAACACATCGGTTTCAGCCGACAAATCAGCTAAAATAAGCGAAAAGCTAAAAAGTGAGTCAGAAGCCCTCAAAAATCTTGTTGCTAAATTTAATTTAGGAAAAAGCTGATCAATTAAAAGCTGTCGTTTCCTTAGTGAAGTACCGATAAAGAAGCTTTAACGGTACAGAACGACAAATGAGCCGCCCCTTGTTACAAAAATAACAAGGGGTATTTATATTAACAAGCCTCTCCGATACAGAAAAATGTTTGATATAACAGACAAAGATCCCGTTCTGTCCGACAACACCGGAATACAGAACGGGACAAATTATTTTTTAATTTGATTAAAGCATTTCAAGACAATATGACGGCTGTCAAATCTTTATGATTTTATAGAGAACGCTTTTTTCAAATTCAAGCGGACGGTTATACCTGAAAAAAACTATACCGTTCACCGGTGAAAATATTTTTGAAATAACATCTCCCTCAAGAGGGTCGATTATTTCACATAGCAGATCTCCGCTGCGCAGCTCGTCTCCTGTACGGACATAGCTCCTGCATATTCCGGCAGACGGAGAATGTATTTGAATAAGCCTGCTTTCGCTGATAATTTCGGTAACATATCCGCTGCTGACATTAGTTCTTATTATCCCTCTTTTAACCATAAAACGAACAATAGCGTCAACAGCTGTTCTGGCAGAGTCTTCATCAACATTATCGGTAGCGTTGGTGTAAAGAGAAAATGCTTTTGTTCCCCATACTTGCCAGTTGTAATTGAGAGTAGTCGTATCATATGGACGCGGCTTTCTCACAAATGCATACGGCAGACCAAAATCCGCCATATCCTCGTGACCGGTAAAGCCTGTCTCCATAAGCTTTACATGGGGAAGAAAATCTCCCTGCTGATAAAAGCTTGCCATCTGCACGCCGTAGGTATAGCCTTGTATCTCTTTAAAGATACCGTCAGCGATA
>JBJESH010000096.1:0-4643 GCA_051882695.1 Oscillospiraceae bacterium
AAAGTGCCCTGAAGACTGAAAGTATTGTGTGTGATGACCCAGTCGTAAATAACCTTGAGCTTGCTTACCGTGCTGGAATAACCGCCGACCTTAGCCATAATGTCCTTGACATTTGCGTCGATCTCAGCCTGGATAGCTTCCGCCTCGCTGCGGGAAATATCAAATTCAAGGTCAAGAGTACCGCCGAGAGCGACAGGAACAGAAGGGGAGAGCCAGAAAAGCTGAGGCTCCTGATTAAATACAAGGCAATAGATCTTGAATACATCATTGGAACTAAAGCCGCTTGGTACCTTTACCTTAGTCTCAAAGTTCTCAGCAGCATTAACAATATCGGCATAAAGCTTCTGCTCGTCCTTGGTCAGCTGCTGATAAGGATATCTGTCCGTATAGCTCTTTTTATATGATGAGCTTATGGGCTTTGAAGAAGTAGTCTTTTCATCATCGGGATCGCTTTCCTGATTCTTTGATGCAGCAGTTGTTTCTGCACTCTGGTCAGGCTTCTCGTCGGTCACATAATCCGAATGGATAAAGGTCCCGTCCGCAAGCTTATAGTAACCGGTGTCGGTAGCGGCAACAATGTTGATCTTTGTGCCTGCCTCGTATTTCTTGACAGACTCCGAACCAACGATAGCAGCCTTTCTGGAATAGCATGAAGTTTTTATGTAAAGCGTCTCGCTGATCTCGGTCTCGCTCCAGGACTTTTCTGCTGTTGTAACAGTAGTAGTCTCCGTTGCAGATGTCTCCGAAGAAGCAGCTGTAGTGCTTTCCTCAGTCTCAGAAACAGTCGTCTCTTCAGTCTCCGATGTTTCCTCAGTCTCCGCCATTTCTGTAACTTCGGGAACAGTCGTTTCTTCAGTAGCCTCCGTCGTCATCTGTGTAAGCGACACAGTCTCGGAAGGAGTACCCGCTTCGGGAAGACCTGCGGATTCCTCATCGGTTTTCTTACATCCCGCAAGCATTGAAGCTGCCATAAGAAACGCAAGGATAAGACTAATTTTCTTCTTCATTTTTCACGCTCTCCTTTGTTATATTTTCATTTGTATTCTTTTCAAGTATCTGTGCTTTAAGCTTTGAAATGCGTTTGTCCTCCGTCACAAGAACGGTAAAAAGCACATTTCCATATTCGACCGACGGATTTTCATTTTCCTCCGGGATACGTCCCAGAAGCTCCACAATAAATCCGCTCATTGTGTCAAAGCCGTTTTCCTCCGGAAGCTCTATGCCGAAAACAGGAAGTATCTCTTCAGGGTCGGCAGTTCCGTCAATTGTATAGGTATCATCGGAAATTTTGATAAGATCCTCTTCCTCTTCGTCATATTCGTCCTGAATATTTCCCACGATCTCCTCAACAATATCCTCCATCGTCACCAGACCTGCAGTACCGCCGTATTCGTCAATGACCACAGCCATCTGCATTTTTTCCGCAGTAAGCCGCTTGAATGCCTCTCCGCAGGAAACCGATTCGGGAAGATACAAGGTGTCTCTGACAAAGCTTTTTGCACCTGCATTTTCAGCAGCCTCCGAACCCACCAGACAAAGCAGATCCTTTACGCAGATCATACCCGATATCCTGTCGATAGTTTCCTCATAAACGGGAATACGGGAAAATCCGCTGCTTATCGCCGCATTTACTACCTCTGAAACGTCAGCTGATATCTCGACCGCCACAATGTCGGTGCGGTGAGTCATAATGTCCGAAACGGTAATATCATCAAACTCAAACACATTGTTTATCATCTCACGCTGAGATTCCTCAATAACACCCGTCTCGTTGCCTGCGTCCACCATCATGAGGATCTCCTCCTCGGTGACCACATCCTGCTCCGAAGAACTCTTAGCGCCGAACACAGGCGCAAGCAATCTCGTCAGCAGGGAAGAAAGAGCCGTCAGCGGAGTAAGAATAATAACAAGGTATTTAACGAAGGGCGCACAGAAATATGCAAACTTCTCGCTTTTCGCCGCCGGCAGCCTTTTGGGTATCCCCTCGCAGAAGACCGTCAGCACAAGCACCGCAGCAAGCATGATTATGACCGCCGCAGCAGCATAGGCAAGCACACCGCCGCCGTTGTCCGTATTCATGCCGAAAAGCCGTGCCAAAGCACCGCCCAAAGGCGCCGAATAAGAAAACAAAGCTATATAAGAAGCCAGCACCGCGAAAAGTACACGGTTCACAGCAAAAGCAGTCATAAGTCTCGACGGCTTTTCCAGCAAAGCCGCAAGAACAGCAGCTCTTTTGCTTTTATCGGAGCTGTTTCTGACCTTTCGGTCGTCAATTTCTGTAACAGCGGTCTCGCAGACCGTGCAAAAGCCTTTATACAGTATCACCGCAAGAATAATAATACTTCCGGCAAACCCGTCAGATTCCATAATCAACTTCCTTCCGGATATATTTAAATAAAATGCCGATGCGGTTTCAATATCTCCGCACAAACTGATATTAAAAACCGATCAAACTATAGACAAAAAATCTTCGCATGATCCATATACGCAAAATTATGCTCGATTTTTTGTACAGTTTTAAATGGTTTTTAATATGACACATTAAAAATTATACAACAAAACCGACAAAAAGTCAAGGAGTGCTATTCAGCCAATTATTATGAAAAAGCCGCACAAAAAGAGCCGTTTTTTGGCTTATCTGTGCGGTTTCATAAATTTGCGGCATTTTGCTGTAACCAAAGCTTTTTAAAACTGTAAACGCTTTGTAACCAAAACCGGACCTCAAATAAAAATACTCTCACAAAATAAATTGCTGCCGCAGGAAAAATCTCCCTGCGGCAGCTTTTCGGCAATTTAATTTCAATGAACAGTCAATACATAGTCAGCTTGTCCGCTATCTCTGAAAGCTCCGACTGCTCGTAAAAATCAATAGTAATAGTACCCTTTTCGCCGTCCTTGGTATTTATCTTCACCTTGCGGCTCAGGTGCTTTTCAAGGCTAAGCTCCATCTCGGTAATAAAGCTGAGATTTGCGCGCTTCTGCGGAGTATCTGGCTTTTCCTCCTCAGCCTCGTCTTCGCCTTCTTCGGACATCTTCGCAACTGCCTTTTCAATACCTCTTACGGTAATTTTTCCTGCTGCCGCCAGCTTTGCAAGCTCCAGCATTTCCTCTTCGGTATCCGCTCCTGCAATAGCCTTTGCCTGACCTGCCGAAAGCTGCCTTTTTTTCAGCATTTCCACTATCTCATCCGGAAGATTAAGAAGTCTCACCGCATTTGCAATAGCCGAACGGGACTTGCCGACCGCCTTTGAAAGCGCCTCCTGAGTCATGTCATACTCTTCCATAAGGGTACGGTACGCCATTGCCTCCTCCACAGGATTAAGGTCTTCACGCTGAACATTTTCTATAAGAGCGATCTGAGCCGTCTGCGCATCGTCAAAATCCTTTACAATAACGGGGACCTCGCTCATACCCAGCATTCTGCATGCTCTCCAGCGGCGTTCACCGGCAACTATCTGATATCCCGCGCCGATAGGACGCACAACAATAGGCTGAATAAGCCCGTGCTGACGGATACTGTCTGCAAGCTCGGCAATGGCAGCGTCGTCAAAGGTCTGTCTCGGCTGTTTGCGGTTAGGCTCTATCTCGGACATTCTGAGAGTCTGCACACCTGTACTTTCGCCGCTGTTGTCGCCGAAAAGCGCGTCCAGCCCCATACCCAAACCGGTTTTTTTAGCCATCTGTGTAACCTCCACTGTATTAATTCATAATTCGTAATTATCATTCTGAAGCAAATACATCAGCCTTTGTCTTTATGCCTTTTCAGCATTTCCTCGGTAAGAGCCATATACGCCTCTGCACCTCTTGAGCTTTTATCATAGTAAACAACAGGCTTTCCGAAGCTTGGAGCCTCGGAGATACGCACATTTCTCGGAATGACCGTCTTGAACATCTTTTTCGGGAAATGCTTTTTCACCTCGCTGACCACCTGACTTGTCAGATTGAGCCGTCCGTCAAACATGGTAAAAAGTATGCCTTCAATGTCGATAGTCGGGTTATACCGCTGCTTTACAAGGCGAATAGATTCGATAAGCTGAGAAAGACCCTCCATAGCGAAATATTCACAGGTCATCGGCACAAGCACCGTGTCGCAGGCGCAGAGTGCGTTTACAGGAATAAGCGACAAAGACGGCGGACAGTCCAGCAGTATGTAATCATAGTCCTGCCTGATGGTCAGAAGCTGCATTTTCATTCGTTTCTGCATATTGTCAACTTCGATAAGCTCAATGTCGGCAGCAGCAAGAGCAGAGGTTGCAGGCACGAGCCAGACATTTTCAAACTCGGTTTTTATCACAGCCTCCTGAATTCGCCTGAGGCCAAGCAGTACATCATATGTAGACACACTAACATTTTTCTTGCGTATGCCAAAGCCGCTGGTAGTGTTTCCCTGAGCGTCCATGTCAACGCAAAGGACTTTTTTCTTTTTCATGCCGAGACAAGCAGCGAGATTTACAACGGTCGTAGATTTTCCCACGCCGCCCTTCTGGTTTGCGACTGCAATAACCATAGCCATTGGCAGGACTTCCTTTCATTTTTTTGAGTAATTAATATAATTATATCACATTAGCCGCCCGAATGCAACAAGAATTTATCTTTGAATATGAAATTTGGAAAGAGGGAAGTGGAATTATTTTGGTAAATTA
>JBJESH010000097.1:0-4626 GCA_051882695.1 Oscillospiraceae bacterium
AAGTTCTTTTTCACGCCGCATCGCTCCTTTACAAAAATATTTTCTTATACTAAAAACCATTTAAAAACTGTACAAAAAATTGAGCATAATCTTGTAGCTGTTGAAAACAGTTTTATATGGATTATGCGAAGATTTTTTGTCTACAGTTTAATTGGTTTTTAGTATTAGTATTAATTATATCATACATGAAAAATTATTTCAATATGCCCGATAAATAAAAAAGCAGCCGTATCTTCAGGCTGCTTTAAATGCTTTGAAAAATCATTCCCTGTGGGGTGAGCTGCTTACAACAGAAATTGCTTTAGCCACAGCTACGTCAATGTCGATGGTATTCTGATACTTTGTAGCATCGATCCTGCTGAAAAGCTCGCCTTTATGCGAATTGACATACTTAGGCGGAAGTGAATTCAGAGCCATTGCCAGCATATCGCCTTTGCATCTTTCGCACTTACAGCAATCCGTATCTGCCAAAAGAGCGTCCAGACGTTCACTTACGACACTTTCCATGACATTAACAACCGACATTGCAATCTTTCCTTTCTGTACTGTCAGATAAACTATTCAGACCTTAACGTTTCTGTTGATCACTTCTATGCACATTCTTCCGTTATGATAAGGGCACTTCCACGGATTGACCATGTCAACCGTCTGCATAGGCTCGCCGTCAAAGGTGACTTCGCCCCACCACTCGGAATTTTCACGTTTATCGGTTTGCTTGGTTTCTATCCAGTTGAAAACTTCTTTTGCCGCGTCAAGAAATTTGGTATCTCCGCCCTGCTGGAATGCGTTTATAAATCCCACAACGCTTTCTGCCTGGACCCACCATACTCGCTTTTTGTCGATTTTTTCATTTTCACGCTCGTTATTTACGGCGCCGTTTTCAAACGCAATATTATAGATATTATCGGAAATTCTCAGGTTGATAAAACGCCAGTCCGCCATAAGCCTTCTGTCGCCGATAACCTCGCAGGCACGGTCGATGAGCCATGTTGCTTCGATATCATGTCCATAGGAATGTATATCGCCGATCTGGTTAAGCTCACGGTCAAAGAAAACTCTCAGGCAGTTCTTTTCGCTGTTGAAAATTTTTGTCTTTGCAATATCAAGAAGGAACATCAGCCTTTCCTCGACCTGTGCGCTTCTTGAATTATCGCAGGCTTCAAGCAGAACGGTATAGGCTTCTATCAGGTGCAGGACTGTATTCATGGTCTTGTCCGCCATAAGTCCGTTTTCTGAAAGAGCGTCATTGGGAACAAGCTTCCAGTCGATTGACATTGCTTCAAGATAAGCAATATCGTCGGTACATTTTTCCTCGACAGTATCGAAAAGCTCAAAAGCAAGGTCAAGAGCAGTTCTGTCCTTTGAAGCGAGGAAATATGCCGAAAGGGCATATATAGCAAACGCCTGATTATATGTATGCTTCATTGTATCGGCAGGCTTGCCGTCGTAAGTCATCATCCAGTATACGCCGCCGTTTTCATGGTCAACGCATTTTTTAAGGAACTCATAGGCATGACGAGCATTATCAAGCATATGATCCTCGCCGAGAGTTCTGTAGCAGGACGAATAGAACCACAATATTCTTGATGTAAGGATCACGCCCTTATCCGCCTTTTTGTCAACTTCAAGACTGTTATTCATAAATCCGTAAAAGCCGCCGTTTTCATCGTCTCTGAGTTTGTTCCAGAAAGGAAGAATACGCTCGGTAAGCTCTTTTTTGCATTCTTGTACCAGCATTGAATTTTACCTCTTATAAAGAAATTTATCTGTTTCCGAACTTGTTCATAACAAGGCCGGTAATAAGCTTTGGATAGAAATAAGTGGATTTCTGGGGCATTTTTTCGGATGCAAGCGCAACGTCACGGATCTCGGAAACCTTTGTGGGATTCAGGATAAATGAACAGTCTGCGCCGTCGATATCGACCGCCTCAAGCGCCTCCTGACGGGAACGGGTATATGTAAGATTTTTCTGATTTGCCATATTTTCCTTGTCAATACCGAAAATTCTTTCAAGAACAAGGCTGTGCAGCACCGAAACGTCAAGTCCGCAGTATGCGTCCGACATATCGGGCAGAAGCTTCTTAACTGCGCCTTCGTCTTTAAGAGTCATAACATAGCACTTTCCTGCGCCTGCATACATTGCAAACGCCTTTTTGCCGTCCTTATAAAGCTGGTTGAGGGAAGCCTGCATACGCTCCTCACCGGGAGCTTCTGCGATCGTAAAGTAAGGCTTGCACGCATCGAGTATCTTCTCGGCATTGAATTCAGGCAGGTCGCGGACAATTCTGTGTGTCGGGAAAACCACAAGTCCCGTATTTTCCATATTGACAAGCATCATAGCGATATAGCCGCTCTGGTCGCCGGCTGCTGCTTTTCCTTCGGCGCAGAGGTGCTTATGGAAATTAAGGGCAGTTTCATATCGGTGGTGACCGTCCGCAATATAAAGCTTTTTATCGGCAAATGCGGCAGTTACCTTAGCAATTACGTCCTTATCGGAAACGCACCACATTCTATGTACTGTGCCGTCGGGGTCTTTAACGGACATATCGGGCGCGCCCTTTGAACAGCCATCTATCATGCTGTAAACGGAGCCGTCCTCGTCCATGTAAAGAGAATATATCTGGCTGAAGTTGCAGTAGGTCTCGCTCATAAGGTTGAATCTGTCCTGCTTTGCTTTGGACAGCGTTTCCTCATGGGGAAGAACGATACCCTCGGAAAATTCCACAAGCTTAACAAGTGAAACAAAGCCCTTTAAGCTGTTTCTTTCGCCGTTTGCGGTGAACTGCATCTCATAGACGTAGATGCTGTCCTCTCCGTCGCAGGCAAGCACCTGCTTATCCAGCCAGCTTTTCAGGGTATCCCCTGCCTCACGGTAACGCTCGTCGCCGCCCTTTGGAAGCTCCAGACGGATAATATTATAGGGATTTTCCTTGACATACTCCTCACGCTGAGCGTCGGAGATAATATCGTACGGAGGACAAACCAAAGTATTGAGGTCTCCTCCTGCCGAGGTATAGCGCATACCCTTGAAAGCCTTTATTTCAGCCATTTGCTTAATCCTCCGTTAATTCTTTAAATTATTTCAGATCCATTCCGCAGCATTTTTTATACTTTTTGCCGCTTCCGCAGGGGCAGGGGTCGTTTCTGCCGACCTTGCCGCTTACCTTGCGGGGAGACTGAGTGGTAGAACCGTCTCCTCCTGTTTCGACAGGCTTCATGACCTGCTCGCGCTTGGGAGCTTCTTCGTTAGGCTTTATCTGAATTGTAAACAGCAGACGGATGGTTTCCTCACGGATAGACTCAACCATTGCGTCGAACATTTCAAAGCCCTCGAAGCGGTACTCAACAACAGGATTCTTCTGACCGTAGGAGCGCAGACCGATACCACGTTTGAGCTCTTCCATATCGTCGATATGTGCCATCCACTTGATATCAACGATCTTAAGCAGGATAACACGCTCCAGCTCGCGAAGTACCTCCGAGCCGACTTTTTCCTCTTTCTGCTTATAGAAATCCAGCGCTCTGCCCACAAGCTTATCGATAATATCCTGCTTGGAGACATTTTCAAGCTCCTCGGTAGTATAGCGGAAATCCTCATTTACAGTAAACAGACCCATAAAGCGGTCACGGAGACCTGCAAGGTTCCAGTCGTCCTTGATGTTATCGTCAAGGATATACTGGTCAACAGTTTCGGAGATCATATCCTGTATCATCTTGATGATATACTCATGGATATCCTCGCCGTCAAGCACCTTTGCACGCTGACCGTAAATTATCTGACGCTGTGCGGACATAACGTCATCGTAGTTAAGAACGTTCTTACGGATAGCAAAGTTTCTGCCCTCGACCTTTTTCTGTGAGGATTCAATGACCTTGGAAAGCATTTTTGCTTCGATAGGCATATCCTCTTCTACTTTGAGAGCTTCCATCATGCCTGTGATCCTGTCGCCGCCGAAAAGACGCATAAGGTCGTCCTCAAGAGAGAGGAAGAAACGGCTTTCACCAACGTCTCCCTGACGTCCGGAACGTCCGCGGAGCTGGTTGTCGATACGGCGGGACTCATGACGCTCTGTACCGAGAATAAACAGACCTCCGGCTTCCTTGACCTTTTCAGCCTTTTCCTTTACCTCGGCGTCAAACTTTGCATAAAGCTCACGGTAGACCTTTCTTGCTTCAAGTATCTCTTCGTTATCCGTTTCGGCATAGCTGATAGCTTCGTTTATGATATCGTCCTCAATACCGCGCTTTTTCATTTCAGCCTTTGCCATGAACTCGGCATTACCGCCGAGGATAATATCTGTGCCTCGTCCTGCCATGTTTGTAGCGATGGTTACTGCACCGTATTTACCTGCCTGTGCGACAATTTCAGCTTCTTTTGCATGCTGTTTCGCATTCAGCACGTTATGCTTGATGCCCTTCTTTGAAAGCATTTTTGAAAGCGTTTCGGACTTTTCGATAGATACTGTACCAACAAGTACAGGCTGACCCTTTTCATGGCACTCCTGGATCTGGCGGATAGCCGCAAGGAACTTGCCGTGCTCGGTCTTGAAAACAACGTCCGGGTGGTCTATACGCTGAACAGGACGGTTGGTAGGTATCTCGATAACGTCCAGCTTGTATATCTCC
>JBJESH010000098.1:0-4618 GCA_051882695.1 Oscillospiraceae bacterium
CCTGCACCTGCTCCCGAACAGCCTAAAAACAACGGAATAAGGGGACTTGGCGTTCCGAACGGAAGAAAAATCGTTATCGGAGGTCATTACAAGCACTTTAAGGGCGGAGATTATGTTGTCCTTAACGTTGCCAAGGACCATGAGACCTGCGAAGAACAGGTAGTTTATATGCAGATATACGGCAAGCCCGCTGTCTGGGTAAGACCTCTGAATATGTTCCTTGAGGACATTGACGACCACGGAAACATCAAGCCGAGATTTGCATTCGTTGAGGATTAACAAAATTAAGGGTACCAAAACGGTACCCTTAATTTATTATTTTGTCATAAACAATATCCTTTAGGAAAATACCGATAAAGAAGTTCTATCGGTACTAACGGTACCGATCGGTACCGTGCCACAAGCTTTGTTCATTTCACTTATTAACAAGCGAAATGACAAAGGGGTCGCCCCTTAGTGGCAGCAGCCGCTCTTCTTTACGAATGACATACAGTCTGTACACTCGGGAACGCTGGGGTTAGGCTCGTGTGTGCCGACCTGGATGCAGTCGAGTGTGCAGTAATGCTCGGTATCCATATTATACTTGCAGCTTGTTACATCACATTTGATAGAAGGGTTTTTCATGACTTGATTCTCCTTTTTAACAGAAAAACAAAAATTCCCCATATGGGGTATTTGCTTTCCTTATCAGTTTTACCGATTTTTACGGCAAAACTATTATGCGCATATATTCGGGTATAATTCATTGGAAATTATATCACAATGCCATATCATATCTTGCTTTTTTATACAAAATCTTACTTGAATAATCAGTTTTATTGTGCTATAATTATAATATCAATTGCCGAAAGGAAAGATACCATGGATTTTTATCTGCCGCAAAGCGTCAGCATGATCATTGACAAGCTTGAATACCACGGATTTGAAGCTTATATCGTAGGCGGCTGTGTAAGAGATTCCATTCTCGGAAAAAAGCCGAAGGATTATGATATTGCTACATCTGCCACTCCGGACAAAATCAAAAAATGCTTTTACGGATACAAAATTATTGACACTGGCATAAAGCACGGTACTGTCACCATTGTTGTGAACGGCGAAAATATTGAAGTTACCACATTCCGCGTTGACGGAGAATACGAAGATCATAGACGTCCGAACAGCGTTGTTTTTTCGGATAATATTGCCGAAGACCTTTCAAGGCGTGATTTTACCGTTAATTCAATGGCATACAATCCCCGAAGCGGTCTGATAGACAATTTCGGCGCACAGAAAGACCTGTTCAACCGCAGGATATCCTGCGTGGGCGAACCGTCTGTACGCTTCGGCGAGGACGCTCTCAGGATAATGCGTGCGCTGCGTTTTGCTTCGGAGCTGGATTTTGAAATTGAAAAAACTACGGCTCTTGCTATTCATGACATGAAGGAGCTGCTGAAGGATATTGCTCCCGAAAGGATCGCCAAAGAGCTTGTTCTCCTGCTTAACGGGATCGCTCCTGCAAGGATACTCACACAATTTGCCGACGTTTTTGAGGTTATTATCCCCGAGATCGGAGCCTGCATTAATTTTCAGCAGCACAGCCGTTACCACGTTTACGACGTATGGACTCATACTGCTGTTGCTATCGAACATTCAAAGCCGCTGCCGGATGTCCGTCTTGCGCTTTTGCTGCACGATATAGGCAAGCCTCTTTGCTTTAAATCGGATGACGAAGGAAACGGGCATTTTTATAACCATGAAAAGGTCAGTGCAGAAATGGCGGAAAAGATCCTTAAAGACCTGCATTTCCCGAACGAGACTATTTCCCGTGTTTCAACACTGATAAAATATCACTACATAACTCCTGTGGACGATTATAAAGTGGTAAGGCATCTGCTTTCAACGGTAGGCGAGGATGTTTTTCCGCTTCTGCTTGAGGTAATGAAGGGGGACAGCCGTGCAAAGCAAAGCTTCTGCTTTGAGCGTGTACAGACTCTTGAGGCTATGCAGGCTAAGGCGGATGAAATTATCTCACAAAATCAATGCCTGAAAATTTCCGACCTTGCCGTTAACGGAAATGATATCCTTGAACTGGGCTGCAGGGGTCCCGAGGTAGGGGAGGTCCTGTATATGCTTCTTGACAACGTTATTGACGAAAAAACCGGAAATAACCGCGAGGAGCTGCTTGACCTTGCAAGAAGGTATGTAAGTCCATCAAAAAATAAATAAAATAAAATTTATTTTCCTATTGACAAATTGTTTGTTGTGTGGTAAAATATATAAGTCGCACGGAATTGCGGCTTGTTGGAGAGGTGTCCGAGTGGTTTAAGGAGCTGGTCTTGAAAACCAGTGATTCCGAAAGGGACCGTGGGTTCGAATCCCACCCTCTCCGCCAAACAATTTTATATTTAATTTTGTTACCATTATGCAGAAGTACTCAAGTGGTGACGAGGCGCCCCTGCTAAGGGCGTAGGTCGGGTAACCGGCGCGAGGGTTCAAATCCCTCCTTCTGCGCCAGAAAATCCAAAAACGATATGTCGTTTTGATATATTGTTTTTGGATTTTTTTTCTTTTATTTGGAATAAAGCATTGATTTTTGTGCTTTAATATGTTATAATATGTCATATTAGCACGAAAAAAGTCGATTAACCTATCAGGGAGGTTCTATCATGAAAAAAATGTTAAATAAGCGCATTTTTATTGCCTGCGCAATTGCACTGCTGTTTATGATAGCTGTGCTTTATTTTGTACAAAGCAAGGTTATGAAAGATAATGCGGTAAACACGGCTGCGGCACGTATTTTGGACGTTACCGAAAAGCTTGAATCAAACGCGGCTGAAACCGAAGAACTTATCAGTCAGCTCAACTCGGACTTTATTGCCAAGGCAGATGCGTTTGCTGAAATGATAAAGCTTGATCCGTCTATCATAAATGACGCTGACAAGCTTAACGAGATAATGAAGCTGCTTGACGTTGAAGAGCTTCATGTTACCGATGATAAGGGTATTATTCAGTGGGGTACTGTTCCCGAATATTACGGCTTTGATTTTGCATCAAGCGACCAGGCAAAAGAATTTATGCCTATTCTTGACGACCCGAGTATAAAAATTGCTCAGGAGGCTCAGCCAAACGGAGCAGAGGGAAAATATTTTCAGTACATAAGCGTTGCAAGGACTGACTCAAAGGGTATCGTTCAGATAGGAAATACTCCCGAACGTCTCCAGAAACAGGTTGAAAAAAACAGCATCGACAACGTTCTTTCAAGCTTTACTGTCGGAAACACCGGCTATGTTTTTGCAGTCTCAAAGGCTGACGGAACTGTTGCTGCTCACCCTAATAAAGAGCTTATCGGTCTTGCAGCTTCCGATATCGGCGTAAGCGAAAAGATACTTGACGGTTCCCTCGGTACAGGCAGCACTTTCCTCAAAATCGACGGTGAAAACGTTCTCTGCTGTGCAGGCGAAAACGATGAATACACTATCATAACTGCTATCCCCCAAAATGAGGTTTATGACGGCAGACTCTTGCTCATGACGATATTTATTTTCTCTACCCTGCTGATGCTTGCAATTATTATCGTTCTTATCAATTCTATCGTTCAGAAGGTAATTGTCAGCGGAATCAATCAGATCCTCGACAAGATGAATATTATTTCCTCCGGCGACCTTAATGTTGATGTTGATGTAAGGACCTGTCCCGAATACGATACCCTCAGCAGCGGCATCAATTCCATGCTTGCCAATATTAACAGGAACATGGAGGAAACAGTTAAGCTTACCGAGGAGCAGCAGCACCTTTTCGGAGAGATAAATACAATTTCCGAGGACATAAGCATTCAGTCCTCAGAAATGCAGGACGTTGCTTCAAGGATATCGGAAGGCTCTGCAACTCAGGCGGCTACCGTTGAGGAGATATCCGCTTCGTTCAGTTCGATCTCAAAACAAATTCAGGACAGCGCCGCTGCGGCGAAAAATGCAAGCGGAATTTCAAACGAAGCTGCAAGCCATCTTAACAGCGGTGCGGAAAAGCTTGCGGAAATGCAGCATGCTATGTCCCGTATCGAAGAGTCCTCCACAAAGATCAGCAACATTGTTAAAACTATTGACGATATTGCCTTCCAGACGAATATCCTTGCCCTTAACGCGGCTGTTGAGGCTGCCCGCGCAGGTCAGCACGGCAAGGGCTTTGCGGTGGTTGCAGACGAGGTAAGAAACCTTGCCAACAAGAGCGCAGAGGCTACAAGGGGAACTGCTTCGCTTATTGAGGAAACAAAGAGAGCAGTTGAAGATGGTACACGGATCGCTGACGAGACCGTTGAAAGCATTCGTTCAATGATAAACGAAGTTACCGAAAGCAACAAGCTTATTGACAACATTGCCGCAGCTGCGGACGAACAGGCTGTTGCATTTACACAGATAGCAGACAGTATGCTTCAGATATCGGACGTTGTTCAGCAGAATGCGGAGATCTCCGCAAGTGCCGAAAAAACTGCCGGCAAGCTTGACGAGCAGGCACGCTCACTCAAGGCTCTGTTTGAATAAAAAATTACCTCTCATGCTTAATTTGCATGAGAGGTTTTTTTGGCTTTTTTACATTATCATACTTGCGATTTTCCACTCGCCGTCAAGCTTTATCATGCACA
>JBJESH010000099.1:0-4599 GCA_051882695.1 Oscillospiraceae bacterium
TCCGATGCGGATTATTACGGGAAGTCCGCTTTCAAGTGACGCCGATATGATTTCTGCCAGTTTTTTTTCGTTTAGGAATATCCTGCTGCGAAAAGAAAAAATATATTTTTCAGTATGGGCGTTAAGCATTTTTACAAGCCGTTTCTGAGGTATTCCCCATATGTTGGAATGACCTTTATATGCAGTTTCGTCACGAAATGCTTCGACAAATTTGCTGTATTCGGCAAAGCGGACAGGCGTGTGGTTTCTGCCGTTAAGATATAAAAGCATATCACATACGGCGATCATTCCGCAGCCGCTTTTTCGGACTTTCTCTCCGAACAGGCTTTGGTTTCCGCCGTACATACAGCCGCTTTGGGTTTGGATGTTTACATATTCAAGTTCCATATCTGCATCTGCTGTTCGGGACTGTTACTTGTCCAGCTTGTCAAGCTGTGTTTGGATCTCGTCCATTTTCGTATAGCCCAGTTCCTTTGCTTTTTTAAATGCTTCTTCTGACTTCTCAGGTTCGAGAGCCATTTTGTAAGCAATTGAAAGGTAGGCGTAAATGTCAGGTTTTTCGGGATAAAGTGCCTGCGCCTTTTCGAGATATGTAATTGCCGAGATAGGCTTGCCAAGCTCTATGTAAAGCGAACCGAGACTTACATAAAGCGGTACAGAGCTGTTGTTTCCGGGTCGTAATTAAGCGCTACCTCATAGCAGCTAAGCGCTTTTTCATTTTTGTCGGATTTTCTGTAAGCTATGCCGAGATTTACCCAGCCGTCAAAGTATTCGGGGTCGCAGTCAAGGCTTTTCAGCTGATAGTCGATACATTTTTCATAGTCGGCAAGCTGATAGTAGCAGTTGCCTATGCAGGAATAAAGCTCCGCTTCCTTGAAATTTTTAAGTCCTTTTTCTTCAGCTTCAAGGAAACAGTTAAGAGCCTCCGTGTAGTTTTCCTGAATATAAAGCTCCTTTCCCTCCCAAGCTGCTTTATCGCCTGTCGTACTGCCGCAGGAGGCAAAAAGCATTACCGAAAGCGCAACTGCCAAAACGGAGCAAAGCTGTTTAAATTTCATAGAGGTCAGTCCTTTCCATTGTATATTTCAGAAAAAGTTCTGTTTTTTATAAGATAATCTTCTTCTCTGTCCGCAAGACTGATCGTTTCGCAGTTAAGAGAAAGAAAATCATTATCGTCTTTTTCAAGTCCGCTTATAGAGTAAACCGTTCCGTCCTCCATAGTAAGCATAATAGATGTCGTCAAGTGGGAATAGCTTTTGTCTTTGTAGTAATATGTCGTAAGTGCTTCGCCGGGAGAACTCAGTTCAGCAGTAAGCTGGAGCATGGATTTGTCTTGGACAGTTCCCGATGAAAGCTTGAATTCTTTATATTTCGGCAGGTCACCATAGAGAAAAGCAACTGTTTTTGTGTCATAATCTATCATTATAACACTGTGCATAAAATCCGTGCCGAGCATTCCGTCCATATGGTAATAGCTTGTGTCATAAGGAATTATCTCTTCGGCTTTTTTGGCAAAATTATTTATATGCACAGTAAGTAATTTTTCCTTTAGTTCAAGTCCGAGAAAGTACACAATGAATATTGCTCCCACTCCCAGAAGCAGCGTGATTACGGGGAGGATATGCCGTCTGAAAAATCCGCCGTTTCTTTTCTGCCTTGGAAATTCCGCAAGCAGGATCATTGTTCCGAGATAAAGCAGCGCATATACAGGCATCGCAAGAAGGAGTAAAAAAGTCAACCCTGTCGGTTCAATAAATGTGAAAAACAGTATCAGAAACAATATGGCGACTTTTACCAGATAAAGCAAAATATTATACAGCTTTTTATTTGTCATAATGTCACCCCCTGCTGTAATTTTTCAAACATATAAATACATTATGTTTTTATTCCTGACAGTCCCGATACCTTACAAACATTACCCAGAACAGCACTCCTGCCAACGCAAGAGCAAGTCCCAACCCCGTATAAAATACTGCGATGAAAGTATCGGGTACCAGCCCCGAATAACGGAGCCATATTCCTCCGCCCATCATAAAAGCCATTATACAGTAAGCCTTTAAATCAAAGAAATACCAGAACGGACGGGTAGGCTCAATATAACTGTGTATCCGTTTTTTGTGCTTAAAGCTCATTTTAAAAAACATAGTGCCGAATACCCCGAACACTGCCGCCGAAAGCAGGATATGATACCATTTAATGATATCCATACATTGATATGAAAGCACCCCAAGACGCGCCACGTTAACTCCTGCAAGCAGCCATACACATCCTGCAATTGCAAGCAAAGTACGTTTTTTAACGTGAAAAAGCTGATTTTTAACCATTATATAACGCTCCGTTTTCATCATTTCGGCTTCTCCGATATTCACTTTATCTTTTCAAATGCTACGGTCTGTTCTTTCATGGAGATCTTACCGACTTTATAGCCGTATTCCAACAACTCTTTTTTGTATGTCAGAAAAGAATGGTCTATTGGCAGACCTGTAATTTTCTCTATCTCGGCAAAGGTCAGCCTGAAGCTTTCTGCATTTTTTTCTTTTATCCAGTTCCACAACGGGTCATATTTGCTCATGCTTGGTTTTTCAATCCACCTTTCTGATTGGAAAGCGATTGTAAATCAATAAAAATGTTTTTCAATTCTTCTATGTTCATACCTTGAGAAATATAAATTTCTTTCCATTCACTTGTTGTATCATAAAAAATCTAATCTGAATAGCATATTCTTACTTTTAACCAATTTGCATCATATTCGTCCATATCTTTTTTTAGTGGGTATTCATAATCAATAGTTGAAAACTCAAATTTTTTATTTCCTTCATAAAAAACAACGGACATTACAACCATTTCCTTTTATGTGTTATCCTGAAGCAAAAAGCAATTTTATGTCCTTACCATCAGTGCCACGCACTCAACATGGCTTGTCCGTGGGAACAGATCAAATGCACGGATTTTCATCAGCTTGTAACCTCTTTCGGAAAGATACTTTGCATCTCTTGCAGCAGTTGCAGGATTGCATGATATCATCACGATACGATGCGGAGACATTCTCACAAGACTGTCAAGAGTAAGTGAGTCACAGCCCTTTCTCGGAGGGTCTATTACAGCAACGTCGGGTCTGATGCTTTTGTCAGCAAGCTTTTCGGCAAGCTTTCCCGAATCGCCGCAGTAAAACTCTGCGTTCTTTACCCCGTTAATTTCGGCGTTGCGTTTGGCATTTTCTACCGCCTCGGGAACTATTTCACAGCCGATTATCTTAGCTGCCTTGTCGGAAAATGCAAGACCGATAGTTCCTGCGCCGCAGTAAAGGTCGAGAACGGTCTCTCCGCCGGTAAGTCCTGCATATTCCATACCCTGACGGTAAAGCTTTTCCGCCTGAGCCGTGTTCACCTGATAAAAAGACATGGGCGAAAGAGTTATCTTCTTTCCGCATAGCGTGTCGGTGATCTCATTGCTGCCCCAAAGGGTAAGGTTCTTCTCACCCATAATAACATTTGTGTTTTTGGGGTTAACGTTCATAACAACACTTTTAACGCCCTCAAACTTTTCGGCAGCAAGCTTTGCAAGCTCGGTAAGATCAGCTTTTGCAGCGGTACTCTTCACAACGAAGCAGATCATTATCTCACCGCTGTGGAAGCCGCGTCTTATATAAATGTGCCTGAGTATACCGCTGCCGTTTTCCTCGTTATACGCGGAAATTTTCTTTGCGTTGACAAAATCAAGGCAAAACGCCGCAATATCTCCGAAGATTTGCGGCTGTAGAGTGCAGCCGCAGTAGGGAACTACCCTGTGGCTTCTTTTGGAATAAAAGCCGCAGACAGCTTTGCCGTCAATTTCTGCGACAGGATACTGCGCTTTATTGCGGTAACGCTCGGTTTCGCCGCCGCAGATATCCTCAAAAGAAATATTATTAAATCCGCCTATGCGCTCAAAAGCGTCACGAACAAGCTTGTCCTTTACCGCAAGCTCCGCCGTGTAGCTTATGTGGCGGAACGTGCAGCCTCCGCATCTGGAGAAAACGGGGCAGCCGCTTTCGGCGCGGTCGGGAGAGGGCGTTATGATACTGTCGATTATACCGTAAGCATAGCTTTTTGCAAGCTTTACTATTTTGCAGGAAATGACATCTCCGACAGCGGTAAGCGGCACAAAGACCGCCATGCCGTCATCGGTACGTCCCACGCCGTTTCCTTCGGCAGTCATGCCTGTAATTTCAAGAGTGCATAAATCATTTTTTTTCATATACGATTACAGCTTTTCACCGCATTTTGTGCAGTAAGCGCTTACAGCGTCATTGGCTGTTCCGCAGAACCTGCAGGTCTTTGATTTCTTTGCATTTACGGAAATGTCAGCTTCTTCAAGCTTTACGGAAAGCTCTTTTATTTCGCCGATGACCTTTTTCATTTCTCCTGTTTTGTCATCACCGCACTCATGCATATCGTAGCAGATCTTACCAAGTTCACAGTATTTTTCCTTAATTTTACCGCGGAGCTGGCTGCGGTCGAGCTGTGTTTTTGAGTAGTCGATGGCTTCGCCTGCTTTAGCGGCAGCTTTGTCAAAAACGTCCTTTGCGCCTGTAACAAGATCATCAAAATTGAATGCCAT
>JBJESH010000100.1:0-2905 GCA_051882695.1 Oscillospiraceae bacterium
CTCGCGCCTGAGAGAATCGTTTATCTCAAGCCGCTTTTTCGGAGCAAGCTCATAAGTGTCGGTATTGAAAAGATAATTCTGAAGAAAAATTTCCTTTATCATCATCTTTGTATGAAAAATGTTGGACTGATAAACGTTGACATCCACAGCGTCATAGCGTTCCAACGTATCTTTTGCGATATAGTCCTGAATAGAGGTAATGTCGTGGTCGATAAAAAGCTTTTTGCCGTGTTCGTCACGGGTGAAGCCTCTTACGCGGTAGTCTATTGTGATAATATCCGAATCGAAGCTGCCGATGAGATAATCCAGCGATTTAAGCGGAGTGATCTTTCCGCAGGTGGAAACGTCAATATCTACCCTGAATGTTGTGATCTCGTTATCAGGGTGAAATTCGGGATAGGTATGCACGGTAAGGTGACTCTTGTCAAGATGACCTGCAATGCTTTGCTTTTCAGGTGCAGGAACTATTCTCATGTTGCAGGATTCGTCAATATCCTCCGCATTGAGATGTTCCTCTGAAACCAGCAGTGTTACAGAAGCTCCCTGGGGTTCGTAATCCTGCTTTGAGATATTCAGCACATGAGCGCCGATCATTTCGGTAACGTCGCAGAGAATTTTTGTCAGACGGTCGGAATTGTACTGCTCGTCAATGTATTTTATATAATCCTGCTGTTCTCTTGCGCTTTTTGCATAGCAGATATCGTAGATATTAAAGCTGAGAGTTTTAGTCAGGTTATTAAACCCGTAAAGCTTGAGCTTATCGTTCAACCCTATCCTCACGATCCTTTCCTTTTGAAAATGATATGAAATGCATATCTATACATTATGAATAATACGATAAAATCCCGAAAATGTCAATAGATTTAAGCAATTTTCTTTTTACGCCGAATAAAATCTTCAAAATGCTCCAAAATCCTTAAAAAAGCTTGCAAATGCTCTATGTGGTAAAAATTGCATGTCAATCTCTTGCTTTTGAATACCAGCTTTTAACTATCTGTTCGGTCTTTTTGCCGACAATTGAAAATCCCATTTCGGGGGAATGTCCCGGAATCTTCGTGTACCAGTCCCACCAGAAATAGCCTGCAAACCAAGGTTCATTCCACATGGAACGGAACGCTGACTCATAAAAGTTCGCCTGCTCGTCCTCGTCATATGGGAACTCCTTGTGGCTGAAATCGTATGGCATCATAGCGCATCCCTTTGCGCTGCGGCATCCTATCTCCATAAAAATTATCTGTTTTCCGCCGTTTATCCGTGAAAGCTCCGCAAGTCTTTCTTTTTGTTTTTCCCATTCGGTACACATATTTTCAAGACTGTCTCCGGGGACCTTTCCTACACCGTAATAAGCGGAGGTACCGATATAATCGACAGCATCCCACCATTTCACGCCGAACTCCTTGCCGTGGTTGGTGTTATATACGATCTCTCCGGAGTAAACCTTGCGAACCTCAGCGATAGCGTTTCTCCAGTATTCCTCTTTATGCTCAGTACCAAGCATTTCACAGCCTACGCAGAACATTTCACAGCCTGTTTCCTCGGCAATTTCAGCATAGTGGCAGAGAAAAGCCGTATAGCTTGAAAACCATTCCTTCCAGTAATCCTTGTCGCCCCATTCGCGTTCCGGGAAGAAAATATTTGCACGCCATACACCGTCTGCGCAGTTTACCATAGGTTTCATGCAAACCTTTAAGCCGAGGGAATGAAGCTTGTCTGCGGCAGTGATAACGTCCTTATCGGTAACGGTATAACGGTAATCGGGACGTATGAGCGTCGAACTGAAGGAGTCCTGCAAAACCGTAAATGCAAGAGCTGCCCAGTCTCCGCCGAGAGCTGCAAGCCTTTCCATTGAAACTGCCGCTTCGGGAGTTTGGTATGCACCCCGTCTGCCGTCAAAACCGTATGTGAAGCCTTTTATAAACATATTATCCGTCCTTTCGTCAAGCATTTTATTTTAAACCTGTTCAAACTGTGAATTGTACAAATCAGCGTAAAATCCGCCCTTTTCAAGCAGCGATTCGTGATTTCCCTGCTCGATAATGTTGCCGTCCTTCATAACGAGGATAACGTCTGCGTCCTTGATAGTGGAAAGACGGTGCGCGATAATAAAGCTTGTTTTGCCTTTCATAAGCTTTGCAAAGGCGCTCTGGATCTTCATCTCGGTACGAGTATCAATACTTGACGTTGCCTCGTCCAGAATAAGCATCGGCGGATTTGTCAGCATAATTCTCGCAATGCAGAGGAGCTGCTTCTGACCCTGCGAAAGAGTGCCGCCGTCCTCGGAAACAACGGTGTCGTACCCGTCGTGAAGTCTTCTTATAAAGCTGTGGCAATGGCACATTTTCGCCGCCGCAACGATTTCCTCTTCAGTTGCATCGGGTTTGCCATAGGCAATATTTTCCCGTATCGTACCCGTGAATATCCATGTGTCCTGCAGAACCATTCCGTAAAGCGCTCTCAGCTCGCTGCGGCGCATATCTCTTATGTCGTTTCCGCCGACCTCAATGCTGCCCTCACGCACATCGTAAAACCTCATAAGCAGGTTGATAAGCGTGGTTTTTCCGCAGCCTGTGGGACCTACTATTGCGACCCTCTGACCCGGCTTGACTGCCAGATCAACATTCTCAAGAAGCTTCTGCTCCGGTTTGTAGGAGAATGAAACGTCCTTTATGGTAACCGTTCCGTCTGCTTCCGCAGGTGCAGGAGGTTCCTTTTCGGGAATTTCCTCCGCTTCGTCCAGAACGGCAAAAACACGCCTTGCGGAAGCAAATGCCGCCTGAAGCTCGGTTATTACGCCGGTTATCTCATTGAACGGTTTTGTGTACTGGTTTGCATAGCTTAAAAATGTGGCTATCTGTCCTACGGACATTGCTCCTGCCGCACCGCTTATTACCGAAATTGCACCGAA
>JBJESH010000100.1:3005-4594 GCA_051882695.1 Oscillospiraceae bacterium
TCTGTCCTACGGACATTGCTCCTGCCGCACCGCTTATTACCGAAATTGCACCGAAAATTCCCGTTGCGGCGTAAACGATGCCGTTTACAAAGCGTGTGCAGGGATTTGTCAGTGCCGAGTAGAACTGCGCCAGAACTCCGCATTTGTAAAGTCTGCCGTTTATCTCCTCAAAGCGTTCCTGGGCACGATCCTCATAAGCGAAGGCTTTTACGATCTTCTGTCCGCCTACAAGCTCCTCGATACATCCGCTGAGCTCGCCTCTGACCGCCGACTGCTCACGGAATTTATCATGGCAAAGCTTTGTGATGAATGCTGCAACAAACAGCGAAAGGGGAGTGATAAAAATTACTACAAGAGCGATTTTTACGTTGATATTAAGCATAAAGACAATAGTGCCGACTATCGTGACAATGCCGGTAAGAAACTGAGAAAAGCACTGAAGCATACCGTCTGATATTGTTTCGATATCGACTGACATCCTGCTGATAATATCGCCTCTTGCTGTGCTGTCGATATAGTTTAGCGGAACTCTGTTCAGCTTTGCATAAAGGTCGCTTCGTATGCCGCTGACTGCACGGTAGGTTATTTTGTAGGTGCAGTAGGACATTATCCAGCTGAAAATGGCTGACAGAACTACCGTAGCGGCGATAAGGATAACATAACGCTTTACACCGCCGAAATCAACGTTGTTCTTACCTATGATATAGTCTATGCCCCGTCCGACAAGGATAGGAGTGTACAGAGAAAGTGCAACGCTTATTACAGCAGAAAGTATTGCAGGTGCGATCAGAGCCGCACAGGACTTTGTATATTTTAAAATGCGCTTTATAACGGGCTTTTTATTTGCATTTTTGCTCATGCCTTTGCGCCCCCTTCCTGGGACATTACTATTTCGCGGTAAACCTCACAGGTTTCCGTAAGCTCGCTGTGAGTGCCGATGCCCACAGCCTCGCCGTCATCAAGAACGATGATCTTATCGGCGTATTTTATCGAGTTTGCCCTCTGGGAAACGATAATTACGGTCATGTTGTCGGTATTTGCGGCGATAGCCTTTCTCAGCGCCGCGTCAGTAGCGAAGTCCAGTGCGGAAGCGCTGTCGTCAAGAATAAGTATCTCGGGATTTCCCGTAAGCGCACGGGCAATGGTAAGTCTTTGTTTCTGACCGCCGGAAAGATTTCGTCCGCCCTGATTTATATATGTGTTCATACCGTCCGGCATTTTGTCGATAAATTCCTTTGCCTGAGCGATCTCAGCCGCTTTTGCAAGTTCCTCGTCGGAGGCGTTTTCATTTCCCCAGCGGAGGTTGTCTGCGATAGTTCCCGTGAAAAGCATCGCTTTCTGAGGTACAACGCCGATCTTCTTTCTAAGCTCTTTAAGTCCGTACTTTTTCACATCCTCGCCGTCAATAAGGACCTGTCCCTGCTCTGCATCGTAAAACCTTGGGATAAGATTGACAAGCGTTGATTTGCCTGAACCGGTACCGCCTATTACTCCGAGAGTTTCGCCCTTATTTAATGTAAAGCTTATATTTTCAAGAGCATTGTCGCCGTTGGCGTTGTATGAAAAGGAAACATTTCTGAATTCGATTT
>JBJESH010000101.1:0-4556 GCA_051882695.1 Oscillospiraceae bacterium
CGAACCGTTCCAACCGTTTTTGACTATGTTTTCATAAGCGTACATAAATGTCTGACCGTCGCCGAGACCGAACTCGCCGAGAAATGCAGGCTTTGTTCCGTCAAGTCCGAATTCAGTGGGGGACATATCAAAGGGACAGCCCATATAGCTTCTCATCCAGTCGTAATAGTGAAGCGAATAAAAATCCAGACACGCATTATCTCCTGCATAAGACTTCATGACCTCATCTGAAACAATGTTACCAATATATTTTCCATTGTCGGAATTATATTTCACCATGCCCATGCCCACAGTAACAAGAGCGTCGGGATTTGTTTCATGAATTGCCGCCGTACACTTTGCAAAGAACTTTGAAAGACTTTCCTTGGGAAGCTGTCCGCACTCGGCATTCTCAATTACCCAGTCAGGCTCGTTCATAAGGTCTATGCCCAGCAGGTAAGGATTTGAACCATAGCGCTCAGCAAAAGGCTTTACATAGCTGTCAATATAGCTCTGCATTGCAGTATCGTCGGTAATGACCGCGCGCCATCTGTCTGCGTAGTTGCTGTCCTTGCAGTGGTCAAAGGAAAGCAGCGTAGGCATAAGATATATCTGATTTTTTTCGGCAATCTCAAACAGCCGGTCAATGTCCGTCCAGTGCTGTTCGGTGACCTCTCTCACCTCGCCGGAGGGTTTAAGCTTAATGCCAACCATGGAGTTGCAGTTTACCCATACACGGACGGAGTTTACGCCGATATCGTGCAGGTCGGCAAAGTGACTGTCCCAGAATGTGGGGTCAAAGTTTGTGCCGCCGAAATCGTTCCAGTTTTCCCAAGGAGTGTTTACACCGTTTATAATAAGCTCCTTGCCGTCAACCATGAACTTTGTTCCCTCAACCGTGACCTTGGGCGAAGCCGCCTCGGCAACAGTTTCCGCAGACGTTTCACCTGCTCCCGTGTTTCCGTCCTTTTCGCCGCAGGCTGTAAAAAGACCTGCCGCCATTACCGCGGAAAGAAATATTCCGCAAAATCTTTGCTTTTTCATTTCAGTGACTCTCCTTGTTTTTTAACTTATCCGAAAAGTTCCGTAAGCTTTGGTATTGTTATATAAAAATTATATCAACAGCAGATTAAATAGTCAAGTAAAAACAGTTACAAATATTCTCTGTTACAAAAAATCGGCATAATATTTGTCAGTTAGCATAATTTACAATCAGAGCAAATTAGTGTATAATTATTTTGTATATTATTTGCTCTTTAAAAGGGGTTGTTGATTTGTTTACACATATTGATGATAAATATGCCTACGACGGAAAGCTCGGTGCGCTTTACAGTAAGGACAAGACCGAGTTCAGAGTATGGGCGCCGGAAGCGGACGGAGCAGCAGTCCGTCTTTATCACGACTGCCGCGATGAAAAGCCCTACCGCAATCTTCCCATGACAAAAAGCAAAAAGGGAGTCTGGTCAAAAGTCGCTTACGGAGACCTTGACGGAGTGTATTATACCTACGTTATGACCTATGACGGCATCGAACAGGAAACTGTTGATATCTATTCCCGTTCCGCAGGGGTAAACGGCGCAATGGGAATGGTTCTCGACCTTAAAAGCTGTGACCCTGCCGGCTGGGAAAATCAGGACTACGTCAAGCTTGAGCATTACACCGATGCCTGCGTTTACGAGCTGCATGTCAGGGATTTTTCCATCGACAAAAGCGGAAATTTCTGCTATAAGGGCCGTTTCCTCGCCTTTATCGAAAACGGCGTCGTAAATGCCGCAGGCGATAAGATAGGCATAGACCACCTTAAAGAAATGGGCGTTACCCACGTTCAGCTTATGCCGATATTCGACTATGAGCGAATTGACGAGACCGACCTGCACAGACCTCAGTTCAACTGGGGCTATGACCCGAGAAACTTCAACTCACCCAACGGAGCGTTCTCCACAAACCCCTATGACGGCAGAATGCGCGTCGCCGAGCTGAAAAGGCTTGTTTACGCCCTTCACAAAGCAGGCATAGGCGTTATTATGGACGTTGTCTACAATCACACCTTTGCCACCGCAGATTCCTGCTTCAACAAGACCTATCCGAAATATTACTACCGCCTTTGGGGCGAAAACGGTGAGACCTTCAGCAACGGCAGCGGCTGCGGAAACGAGCTTGCCACCGAAAGAAAAATGGTTCGGAAATACATTATCGACAGCCTTTGCTACTGGGCGGAGGAATACAAGATAGACGGCTTCCGCTTTGACCTTATGGGACTTTATGATATCGAAACACTGAATGAAATTTCCGCAAGACTTAAAGAGATAAACCCCAATGTTATCCTTTACGGCGAAGGCTGGACAGGCGGAGATTCACCCCTTGACTGGAATAAGCGTGCCATGAAGCTCAACGCAAGGCATACTCCCGATTTCGGATTTTTCAGCGATGACTTCCGCGATACGGTAAAGGGCAATAACTTTGAAAACCGTGATAAAGGCTATGTAAACGGCGCAAGCGGCAACGAGGAGTACGTCAAAGAGATCATGTGCGGACGTATCCCGCACCCCCAGATACCCAACCTTACAAAATATGCGTGGACTGATTCTCCGGTGCAGACAGTCAACTATGTTGAAGCTCACGACAACCTTACCCTCTGGGATAAGCTTTATTACACCAACGGAACCGAAAGCATCGAGACCCGTATCAAAATGGATAAAATGGCAGCGGCAATGGTTTTCCTTGCTCATGGCATACCCTTTATTCAGGCAGGGCAGGAGTTCCTGCGGTCAAAACCCTTCCCGGGCGGAACGGCATTCGACCACAACAGCTATAATTCTCCCGACGCCATCAACAGCCTGAAATGGGAACGAAAGTCCGAGTATAAAGACGTTGTTGAATACTATAAAGGACTCATCGCTTTGCGAAAGGCACACAGCGCATTCAGAATGTATGACGGCGAACAGGTCGGCAAGCATATGTACTTTATCGACAGACTTCCCCAGCATGTGACAGGCTTTGTCCTCACCGGCGACAACGAGTTTGAAGAGATAGTGGTTTTCTTCAATCCCAACGACTACCCGGTGACCCTCCATGCATTCGGCAAATACGGCGTATACGTTGACGGCGGCAGGGCAGGGACCGAAGTCCTCCGCACAGTCGAGGACGACTACACCGTCGAAGCAATAAGCACTATCGTCCTTGCACGGAAGAAGCCCGAGCCTGTCGAGGAAGAATACGAAGGACTTGCAACTGACTGATATTGCAAATCAAAAGCGGAAACAACAATTTTGCTGTTTCCGCTTTTTTATTATACCAAAACAAAAAGGGTACCCAAATGGATACCCTTTAAATTTGCTTTATGTAGAAATTACTTTCTCTTCTTAGCAACGATAGCAGCAGCGCCTGCAACAGCCATTACAGCAGCGATAGAAGCAACTGCAACGTTACCTGTAGCAACGGGAGCTGTTGTTGTGTCAGCAGCAGGAGCTGTCTCAGCAGGAGCAGCCTCTGTCTCAGCGGGAGCAGCCTCTGTCTCAGCAGGAGCAGCCTCGTCAGCAGGAGCCTCTTCTGTTGTTTCCTCAGCAGGAGCAGCCTCTGTCTCAGCAGGAGCAGCCTCTGTCTCAGCAGGCTCAGCCTCTGTCTCAGCAGGTGCAGCCTCTGTTACACCAACAGCAAGAGCATTGCCGCTCTTATCAAAGAACTTGATATTATCAATATAAATTGCATAGCTTCCAACTCTTCCTGAGCCGTCACCGGGATTGATCATAACGCAGAAGAAAGGGTTTGTACCAGTTAATGTATACTTTTCATTTCCCATAATGAACTTCTTAGTAGCCTTACCGGTAGCAGCAGCACCCGGTACAGGTGAACCTGCATCATCATAAGAAACAGCAATATCAAATGAAGCATCAGACCACTTAGGATCAGCCTGTGATGGCTGAATATTATCCTTATTAAATCCGCCTGCTGCGCCCATCTGACCGCCGATCCAATTTCCTACAACACCATCTGCGGTTGTAGGAACAACTGCAACATCAAGTTCAATCTTAGCAATCTCAACAGTAGTGGTTCTATCCATAATCTTGTCAAGGTCGAACCAAATCTTTGAATAAAGGTTGCAATCTTCTGGAGTAATTTTAAGCTGCTTGGAACCATTATAATCCTCAGCAGAAATAGTTGCCTTTGAACCGCCATCATAATCATTCATATAAACAAATGATGTGTCGCCGTCCTCAAAGTCAAGAGATGTTGCGCCTGCTGTCAAAGCAGAAGCAGAGATAGCAGCCATGCTTGAAACTGCCATTGCAGCAGCAGCAACGCTTGCAATAAATTTTTTCATTTTCATTGTTTGTTTCCTCCAATTCTATTTGTGGGTATATTTCTCCCCACTATTGATATAGTAAATTATATCATTATTAATCAATTTTAACAATATCTTTTTTTTATAATAATTGTTGTATTTTTTTGTTCATTTTAGAGAAAATAGCGGTAAAAAAATCCGCCTCGTTGACCGAAGCGGATTTTATACGTTAAGTAGAAATTACTTTCTCTTCTTGGAAACGATAGCAGCAGCGCCTGCAACAGCCATTACGGAA
>JBJESH010000102.1:0-18289 GCA_051882695.1 Oscillospiraceae bacterium
CCTGTAACAAGGAGGGGCGGTCGTGTCCGCCCCTCCTCGAAATGCTGTCGCATTTTTCACCTCCTGCACCGTTTTTTTTGACGCCTGCGGGCGAGGAAGGAGTTTCGCCCTCTGCGGAGGGCGACCAAAGGCTCTGCCTTTGGAAACCGCAGCCTTGAAAGGCTGGCGAACTTTTTTGAGTCGCTTCGCTGATTACTACAGGAAAATAATGCACTAAAATTAAATTTACCACAAAAATTACGAATTACGAATTGAATTATCGGTGATACCCGGAAACTGCACCGTTTCCGGGTACTTTTTTGATTACAATGTGTAAAACAGATGAAATGTTTTGGCATATGCTACAAAATGTGTGGAATTCCTTGACGAATTGACGGAAAAGGTGTATTATAGTAGTATCAGTAGTTGTATTCACACGCTGATTTTATCTTGAAACGGAGGCTTTATTTCAGCTATGGCACTTTCCGGAAGCGCTAAGAAAGCCTATAAAAAGGCTGTCAAGGCGAAGAAAAAAAAGAAGCGGGGACATTGGCTTCTTATTCAGAAGGGGGACAGTGCCAAAGAGGTCGTAAGCAAGCTTTTTACACAGTTTGCAGTGCTTGTTCTTATCGGCTGCGGTGTGATCCTTGCAAACGAGCTTAGACTTTCTTTGAGCGCAAAATTTCTGAACGATTCCTTAAAGGATCTTTATTATACCTATATCAGTCCCGGCGACAACGGCGGCGAAATTCTCGACAGCGCAAAGCAGCTTCTTGAAATAAATCCCGATACTGTCGGATGGGTCCATATTGAGGGGACTAACGTATCTCTGCCTGTTGTTCAGCGTACTTCAAAGGACGGCAACGAATATTACCTGAAAGTCGCTTTTGACGGCAGCTCTAACAAAGCCGGTACGATATTCATGGATATGAGAAACGTTATTAACGCTCATGAACGCTCGGATAACCTTATCCTTTACGGCCACAACCAGAAGGACAAGACTATGTTCGGCGATCTTGCGTACTACAAAAAGGATCTGGCTTATTATTCCGAACACCCGATAATACAGTTCAGCTCCAATTACAGAATGGATAATTACAAAATTTTTGCTTATTTCGTAACGCCTGTGCTTGAATCCCAGACAGCTGACGGTGTGATCTTTGACTATCACAACGACCTTAATTTCAACAGCAAGGCGGAATATAACGAGTTCATTGACAATATAATGCTTAGAACGCAGATAATCACTCCTGTGGATGTGCAGTACGGCGACGAGTTCCTGACGCTTTCTACCTGTTCAAATGAGTTTGAACCGTCAAGATTCGTGGTATTTGCAAGAAAGGTCCGTGAGGGAGAAGACCCGGCGGTCGACGTTTCACAGGCATACCTCAATCCGAATGCGAAAGAGCCGGATTGGAACGTAATTTACAAATGATGAGGTTTCTTTATGGCAGGATATAAAAACAGCAAGCAGAGCTTTGCGGACAAATTTATTCCGCGGAAAGGTGATTCCAAGACGGAGCTTGCAAGAAAAATCGTTACACTTTTTTCAGCAGTAGTTTTTGTTGTTGCAGTTGCAATTCTGGCAGGGTATTTCGTTCAGCAGGCAAAGCTCAAGCGTGATATTGAAGAACAGCGTAAAAAACATACCGAACCGGTGGTTATTACTCAGATGACGACAACGGCTCCTGCCGAAACTGAAACCGAACCGACAACTACCGAGCCGCCTCCGCTGGTACTGCTTGAAAGCATGGCGAGCTTTGTGGAGGAAAATCCCGATACGGCAGGCTGGCTGACTGTGCCAAATACCAAGATAGACAACGTTGTTCTCCAGACGGACAACAACGAGTATTATATGAACAGGGACTTTTACGGGAACAAAAATATTGCGGGACAGCTGTTTATTGATTACAGATGTATTGCTAATGATTATAACGACAACCAGAGCGATAACCTTATTATTTACGGACACAATCAGGCTGACCAGACAATGTTCGGCACTCTGAAAAAGTATAAGATCAAAAAGGATAACACCAAGAATTTTGACTTTTATCTTGAAAATCCTACATTTACGTTCAGCAACCTTTATGAGGAATATACATATAAAATAATTGCAATGTTCGTTATTGAGGTTGAGCCGTATCAGACAAGAGACGGGATTATTTTCGATTATCATAACTATGTCAATTTCACCAAGAAGAAAACCTTCTCTGTTTTTGAGCAGAATCTTCTTGCAAGAACAGCTGTAAATACAGGCGTTGATTTCAACGAAAATGACAAGTTTATCACTCTTTCTACCTGTTCAAACGAGTTTGAGCCGTCCAGATTTGTGGTCATCGGCAGACGCGTCCGCGACGGTGAAAGCGCAGAGGTAAACATATCCCTTGCGGAAATCAATACCGATATGCAGGAACCCGATTATAACTTTATTTACAGCAGATAAACCGAGGTCTGTTAAACTATGCCTAATATGCCAAATGAAGAAAAAAAGTACACCGTTGACGACATTCTTGACGAGTACAGCAGCAAAATTTCGGATCCTGAGCCTGATCTCGTATCAAGCGATGAAGAGATAATTATCGAAGAGCTTACCGAAGAAATTTCAGCCGGATCGGAACAGGAAAAGGCTGAAGAGGAAATCTTTGCCGATGATAACACGGACGATACCGAGATAGTTGAGGAAATCCTTGAAGAGGATGCTTCTGCGGCGGCTGACGCTGATATTTCACTTGATCCTGACGAAATTTCCGAGAATGAAGGGGTTTCCGAAATTTCAGAGTGGGCAGAAGCAGGTGTTGCGGAAAAGCTTGAAAATATAGCCGATACCGGTGAGACAGCGCTTTTTTCCGTGCCTGAAACTTCAGATGATGAGGAAGAAGCTGCTGAAACGCAGGAAAGCTCCGATGCGGAGGAGTCTGCGGAATCCGAAGAAACCAGATCTGACGAAACAAACCCGACGGAAGATATTTCCGGGGAAATATCCGACGTAAACGAAAGCTTTATGAAAAAGCTTCTGCATGGTGCTTTTCCCTGCAAGGGCGACAGCATTGGCGAAATTATAAGAAAAATCATTTTCCTTGTTGCAATAATTGTTTTTATAGGTGCAGGTATCATGCTTGTAAGCACATTAGTCCAGTCAAGCAACGCACTTGCCGACAAGGAGGAGGTCCAGAGCGTTATCACAACAACTGTTGCTACTACTATCGACAGCGACGGAAATGTGATAACCGTTGCTCCCACAGAGGAGGAAATCGCCGAGCACAACTTCAATGTTGCGGAGCATTTCAAGAGCATCAATGAGGATTACAAGGGTTATCTTGAGGTTGCAGGCTGTGATATTTACGAGCCTGTAATGCAGGGAGACGACAACAATTATTATCTTACACACAACTATTACGGCGGTACAAATAAAGCAGGTACCGTGTTTATGGATTACAGATGCAAGGTCGGAGAGGACTATGTTTCGCCGAATATCGTGCTTTACGGGCACAATCAGGAGGACGGAACAATGTTTGGAAACCTGAAGGATTATAAAAATAATGTTGAGTTTTACAGCGAAAATCCTGTGGTAAAGTTCAGCACCGAATATGAAACGGGCGAGTATCTTATTTACGGCTTTTTCGTAACCAATGTTCTTGCCAAGCAGGACAGCAACGGCGAAGTTTTTCATTATCACGATTACATAGAAACTCTCAGTGACGAGGATACCTTTAACTGGTATATGGACGAGATCCGGGAGAGAAATCAGATAGTTTCTCCGGTGGATGTGCAGTACGGCGACAAGCTTCTTTGTTTGTCAACCTGTTCAAATGAGTTCTCTGACTCAAGATTCGTGGTCTTTGCAAGAAAGCTTCGGGAGGGCGAGTCGGCGGATGATTATGATTTTTCAGAAGCGTACCTTAACCCGAATGCAAAGGGCGTTGACTGGAAAGCCATAATGTCGGGTGAAACTACAACGGTTTCCGTTGAAACAGATGAAAACGGCAACCCTATCGAAACGACTGCTCCGGTTGAGACTGACGAGGACGGCAATCCTATCGAAACGACAGCTCCCGTTGAAACAGACGAGGACGGCAATCCTATCGAAACCGAAGAGACAACCAAAAAGAAAAAGAAAAAAACTACAACTCAGGCTTCCGAGACCGAGGAGGAAAGTTCCGCTTCTGAGGAAGCTTCCGAAGAATCGGAAAGTTCTGAAACATCAGAAACCACGGCCAAGACGACAAGACCTACGGGTCCCACAGGACCTACAGGTACGACAACTGTGAGAACGGAAACCGCTGCGGAAGAGTCCGTTCAATCGACTTCTGAGCCTGCCGAAACGGAAGTTCCCGAAAGCGCTGCGGATAACGCAGATCAGCCAACGGAAACTGCGGCAGATGTATAAAAAAGATATGTGCAGTTAAGAAAGGAATGGTCAATAAATGGCAATGTCGGACGAGGTCCGTGCAAATCCAAGGTATAAACCAAAGAAAAAGAAAGAAAAAAAGGGATTTGCTGAAAGCTTTATACCAATGAAAGGCGACAAGCCTAATGAGATACTGAGCAAGGTAATTGTTCTGATCTCAATAGCGGCTCTGGTCATATGCGGAATTGTTCTTGCAGTTTACTTCTACCATATTTTTGAAGCAAAGCAGAATCATTCCGAATTAAGCAACAAATACAAAATCTTCAATAATCTGTCCGCTTCAGCAGACAATGAGGGAACAGATACTCCTGTTACTGAAATCGGCAATGACGGCGAAATTGTCAGAAATCCGCTGGTAACTCTTCCCTTTGCAGAGGAAATGCTGGCGATAAATCCCGATTATGCAGGTTATGTTTCAATTCCCGGCGTACTCAGCGAAGCGGTAGTTCAGGCTTCCGACAACGAATACTATCTGAAAAAAAATATTTACGGTCAGACCCGTTCCTGCGGAACCGTTTTTGCGGATTACAGAAACGTTATCAATGATTATGCGGATCTGCAGTCGGATAATATTATTCTCTACGGTCATAATCAGCGTGACGGAACAATGTTCGGACAGTTGGACTTCTACAAATGGGATTACAAATACTGGCTTCAGAACCCATACATTTATTTTGACAACAAGTATGAGCAGAGTACCTATGTTATCATTGCTTCGTTTGTTATCAACACCGAACCGGAGCATGACAACGGTTATGTTTTTGACTATCAGAATTACATAAATTTTGATGAATCGCATCCTTTTGATACCTTTATTAAAGAGTTGAACCAGAGGAGCCATTTTAATACCGGTATTGATGTGAACGAAAACGACAAGTTTATTACTTTGTCTACCTGTTCTTACGAGTGGGAGCCTGCACGTCATGTAATTATCGGCAGAAAGCTCCGTGCAGGTGAAACTACCGAAAATCTGGACACTACCGGATTTGCGGTAAATCCTAATCCTAAGTGGCCCGCTATCTACTATAAATATAACGGCGGCACATATGTAGAAACAAGCGAGTAAAAGATACAGACGTTAAATCAGGAAGAAGGAGATAAATATGAAGCTCAGAAGCATACTAAGCGGTATAACTGCGCTGCTGCTGGTCGGTGTTTTCTATACGTTTGCGTTTTGTATGGTAGAGGACGTTGATGAAAATGCAATTTCTATGGAATACTACTATTCCACTGAAACAGAACCTGCCGATGACGATAAATCAGACGGTGAAAGTGCAGAAGCTCCTGCTGAAATCGCAGATCTGAACAATGCGGAATTTCCGATGGCTGAACCGGATCATGCTTTGCCTGCGGAAATGAGCGAAGATAAAACCGCTGAAACAACAGTTGTGCCGGACGAAGCAGAAGAAAAAGATGAAACTGTTTCGGCAGCTCCAAAAGCGGAAAATCTTCAGGAAGATAATGTGAATGAGGACTACCCCGAGGACTTTGAAATTGACGAATATGATGAAAACAGCTCCGAGGCTAAGGAACAATCGGTTTTGGCCGGTGACAGCAAGGAAGATATGACGCTTTCCGTTGATGATGAAGAAATTGAAATTGAGGAAACAACTGCTCCGGAAACGGAAGTGTCCTTTGAAACAATTCCTGCTGAGACGGAAAAAGAAACCGAAAGTACACTTCAGATCGCAGAGGATGTTCCTGAGGTTTCGGGCGATATAATCATTACGGTCTGGGGCGAAAGCGAAACATCTCCGACAGAAACTTCGGTTTCGGTCAGCATTGGAAACGGTGTTGACATTTCAACCGAGGAGACATTTACTGCAAGATTTAACGGTGCAGTTCAGACTGTCAATGCTTACGACCTTATATGCGGTATCGTTAATAACGAAATTTCTTCAAGCTTTAGTGACGAAGCCATCAAGGCTCAGGCTGTTGCGGCATACTCATATGTCAAGTATCACAATGTAAACGGTCTTACTCCGACCGTGCTTGTTAAGCAAAATCCTCCCGAAAGGATAAAGAAGCTTGTTTCCGAAGTATGGGGAGTATGCTGCTATTATAACGGAAGCGTTGCTCAGACGGTTTATATGGCTTCTTCTTCGGGTTATACTGCCGATGCCGTAAATGTCTGGGGCGGAAGCGTTCCTTATCTCAAGAGTGTATTTTGTCCTTTTGACGCGGAAAGCGACCCGAATTACGGTTCGAGAATGAAGGTCAGCGAGGACAATATGAGGCTGCTTCTTGAGGGCGCTCTCGGAATCACTCTTTCAGGAAATCCTCAAAATTGGATCGTTGTTACCGATTACGTTGACGGAAATTATGTCAGCAAAATCAATATTGACGGACAGAAAACAATTTCGGGACGTAAAATGCGTGAAACCGTTATGGGCTATAAGCTCAAAAGTGCTGCGTTTGACGTTTCATACAGCAACGGCTATTTTGTATTCACTACATACGGATACGGTCATGGTGTGGGTATGAGCCAGAACGGTGCGAATATTCTTGCAAAACAGGGTTATTCTTATGAAGAGATACTCAAATTTTATTTTACGGGAATTGAAGTGCTATGACAATTTATGAAATAATTACCAAGAAAAAGCATAACGTCGAATTGAGTACGGAAGAGATCAATTGGGTAGTTGCCGGATATACGTCCGGCAGCATTCCCGATTATCAGATGTCCGCGCTCCTTATGGCGGTGTGCTTTTGTTCTTTATCCGACAGGGAAACTGTTGACCTGACGATGGCTATGGCTCGTTCAGGCGATATGATAAAGCCCGAAACAGGCGGCTTTAATGTTGATAAGCACAGTACAGGCGGCGTAGGCGACAAGACTACTCTTATTGTCGCTCCCATTGCAGCTGCCTGCGGAGTGTTTGTTCCGAAAATGTCGGGGCGCGGTCTCGGTCATACTGGCGGTACTATTGACAAGCTGGAGTCTATACCGGGATTCAGCACCGAGCTGCCTTATGAAAAATTTATTGAAAACGTTAGAAAAATCGGTCTTGCAGTTGCAGGTCAGACGGGTTCGCTTGTGCCTGCGGACAAAAAAATCTATGCACTGCGAAATGCTACTGCTACGGTTGACAGCATACCTCTTATCTGTTCCTCGATAATGAGCAAGAAGCTTGCAACAGGCGCAGACGGCATAGTTCTGGACGTTAAGGTCGGGGACGGCGCGTTCATGAAAAACACCTCCGACGCTGAAAAGCTTGCTGAGGCTATGGTGCGTGTGGGAAGGCTGGCAGGGCGCAAGTGTACTGCTGTGCTTACAAATATGGAAAAGCCGCTTGGACGGGCGGTAGGCAATTCTCTTGAGGTAATTGAGGCAATAGAAGCGCTGAAAGGAAATGCTCCCGATGATTTGCGTGAGGTTTCGCTTGCACTTGCGGCGGAAATGCTTTTCACCGCAGGAAAGGGTACTTCTGAGGAATGCTTTGACATGGCGGAAAAAGCGGTTTCGTCAGGTGCGGCGCTGGAAAAGCTTCGTAAGATGATCGAGCTTCAGGGCGGAGCTCCTGCGGTTATTGATGATTACAGTCTGTTTAAGCAGGCTGAACGTACAAAGGATATTTTTGCTGACCGTGACGGTTTCATCACGGGAATTTCCTGCGAGGCAACCGGTATGATCTCTCTGAAGCTCGGTGCAGGACGCCAGACAAAGGAATCCGAAATAGACCCTTCGGCAGGAATTATTTTTGACAAAACTGTCGGGGACAAGATAAAAAAAGGCGACAGGCTTGCCACGCTTTATACTTCGTCAGACTGCTGTTTGGAGGAAATTTCCGCCGATTTCGGCAGAGTCTTTTCCTATGGCGCAAAGGAAGATTGCCCCGAAGAAAAAAATGTTATAAAAATTATAAAAGGGTATTGACATTTAATATTATATGTAGTATAATATTGTTGTCAAGCAAAAAAGCACATCCATACACACATTTTTAAACGGAGGTTTTTAACATGAGTGATATTTTTAAGAAAATCGGCGAAACAATTACCGAAACAGGCAAAACTGTCGGCGAGAAAACAAAGCAGGCAGGAAATGTTGCTAAGCTGAATGCGAAGATCATTTCTTCCGAGCGTTCTATCAGTGAGAATTATACTGTTATCGGCAAGTATTATTATGATACTTACAAGGATAATCCCGACGCTGAGATCGCTGAGGCAGTCAATGCAGTAACGGCTTCCATTGAGACTATTGCCGAAATGAAGAGCCAGCTCCTTGCTATCAAGGGTCTTGTAAAGTGCGGCAAGTGCGGTGCTGAGTGTCCGTTTGAGGACAGCTTCTGCGGCAAATGCGGTGCTGTGCTTGAAAAGCCCGAACCGGCTGCAGAGGAAGTACCCGAAGCTGCTGATGAAGCTGAAGAGATCGAAATTGTGGTTGTCGAGGAGGCTGCTGAAGAAGCTTCCGAAGAAAACACCGAAGAATAACGGAACAAAACTAATAAAAAACCTCCCGATTGCGGTTCGGGAGGTTTTTTCATATTACGGAATATTCAAGATTTTCCCAAAGCAGACGAGTTCCCTCATCTGTTTCATCCGGGAGAAGCGCCCTTGCAACGAGAACGGTATCCTCGGATGCAATGTCTGTGCGCCTCAGCACGGCATAGTCGCCGTCGATTTTTTCTACAATGTATTCGTAAGGACCCATATCAGCCCTCCACAACAATGTAGTTATCCGCTGCATTTTCCTTTGTAGCGTACTCGGTAACATTCAGGACCTTTACCTTCAGAGGCTTTACGCCAAGGTTGATCTCAATAATATCGCCGACCTTCACATCGTAGGACGCCCGTGCAACATTTCCGTTCACAACGATTTTTCCTGCATCGCAGGCTTCGTTTGCAATTGTGCGCCGCTTTATCAGACGCGTAATTTTCAGATATTTATCAAGGCGCATAAAAATCTTCCTTTCAAATAAAAAGAGCAGACGGGAAAAATCAGGTCTTCCCGATCTGCTCATATAGATCAAAAATGCTGATTACTTAGCGTCAACAGCGTCTTTGAGAGCCTTGCCTGCCTTGAAAGCGGGAGCCTTCTTAGCGGGAACCTTGATCTTTTCCTTAGTTCTGGGATTGATTGCTTCCTTAGCGCTTCTCTCGCGTACTTCAAATGTACCGAAGCCAACGATCTGAACCTTGTCGCCGCTTACGAGAGCGTCTGTAATAGAAGCTACAACAGCGTTGAGAGCCTTTTCAGCGTCCTTCTTGGTGAGTTCGCCCTTTTCAGCGATCGCATTGATAAGTTCTGCTTTTGTCATTTTAACTACCTCCATAAATTTTAATGGTATAACCATTTTTTATTTTGTTTTTGCCTTCCGCCAATAAACGTCAAGCTCATCTATGTTCAAGGATCTCATGTCAATCCCATCACATCTTACCATATTTTCAGTTTCCCTGAAACGGTTCATAAATTTTTCCGTAGCCCGTGTAAGCGCTTCTTCGGAATCGCAGTTAGTGTGCCTTGCAAGATTGGTACACGAAAACAGCACATCACCCAGCTCGTCTTCGATCTCCGCCTGATCTCCGCCTGCAACAGCAGCTTTAAGCTCCTCAATTTCGCTTTCAAGACATTCGATAACCTTTGAAACGTTCTCGAAATCCATACCTGCACGCTCGGCTCTCTTGCCGACCTTTTGTGCGCGCATAAGTGCAGGCAGTGCAGTACAAACGCTTTCAAGCGTTTCATAATATGTTTCCTGCCCTTTGGTATGCTGCTTGATGTCGTTCCAGTTTTTCAGCACCTCATCGCTTGTTTCGGCAACAACATCGCCGAAAACGTGCGGATGACGTATAACCAGCTTCTGGCAGACTTCATTTACCACATCGTCAAAACAGAAGCTTCCTTTTTCTTCCTCAATGCGGGAATGGAAAACTACCTGCAAAAGAACATCACCCAGTTCTTCACGGAGAAGTGCCGTATCTTCAAGGTCGATAGCTTCTACAGCCTCGTAAACCTCCTCAAGAAAGTCCTTGCGGATCGACTTGTGGGTCTGTTCCCTGTCCCATGGGCAGCCGTTTTCCGAACGCAGTATACGCATGATTTCAAGCATATCATTAATATCATACTTTTCTTTAATACGAAAGTTCATAAACGGCCTCCAGAACAAGCAGATACTGTAATAAATAAGAAAAAACGGTACTTTAATATATTAACCTATAAATTAAAGAAATTCAAGGGTTTTTTCAAATTTTTTAAGAAATCAGCAATTTTAACGTACTTTTCGTAATTATGCCCAACAAAAGTGTGCTTATTATGTAAAAAATCACCCCTGAAAAAATTGAAACTGCTAAAGAAATCAAAGGATGGAGAGCATCTGATAGCATATTACGGGCGAGGAGAGCGCCTGCTCCGCACAGAATGGAGCAGTAAAAAACCTTGGCAAATGCTCCTGCGAGCCTTCTTTTGTCAATATCTGTAATTTTTATCAGCATACTTACCGCAGGAACGCATATTGCAGCATAGCAAAGCACTGTCGCTGCTGCTGCACCTGCGATGTTAAGTTCCGGAATACGGACAAGCAGCAGGTTTCCCGAAAGCTTGACGGCGACTCCTGCAAGCATGAGCTTTACGGGCAGGTCGGGGCGTCCTGCGGCTTGAAGTACCGCAAAAACCGTTGACGAAATGCACAGAAATATCACACCGATGCCGAGTACCGACAATGAAAGAGTACACAAGCTTGTTTCAAGGGGTTTTGAGGGAAACAGTGTTGTTAAAATTCCACCCGAAAGCACACTTATGCCGATACCTGACGGGAAGGAAACAAGGGCAGTTGCAAGCATGGCTTTTTCGGTGTATTCCCTTATTTTGGCTTTGTCCTTTGCGGCAAAGGCTTCTGAAAGCGCAGGAAGTATACCCTTGCCGAACATATTCGTAAAAGACGGCACAAGGTTGAAAACGGTAACGGCAAGTCCCGTGAAGCTTCCGAAAAGGAAATTCGGCAGTTCGGCAGCGGAAATTATATCTGTTACCGATGAAAAGTATTCGGGATTTTTGTTGATAGCTGCTTCAAGGGAGCGCATTATAGTTGCTAAGTCGATAAGCGATGTAAGGTTTGTAACAAGTGCGCCCAGTGCGATGGGTACGGCAGTTTTCAGCAGCGATGAAATTATGCTTCTGCGGCTGTCAAGGCAGTTCTTTCCGCCGGTCTCAGCGATAAGGACAGGGGAAAGTCCGTCTCCGAAAAGCTTGTCACGGATGATAAGAAACAGCGTTCCGGCGGCTGTGGAAACGGTTACTCCAAGAACTGCTGCAGCGGCGGCAACCGGCAGTATACCTCCTCCGAAACGTTTGCCGAGCAGTTCAAATTTATCTGGATTTTTCAGTACAAGCAGGCAAAGGGCAAGTCCTGCCGCAAGCTTCACCAGTCCTTCAATGACCTGCGAAACGGCAGTTGGGACCATATTACGCAGACCCTCATAATATCCGCGGTAAACCGAGGTCACACAGCCGAAAAATACGGACGGTGCAATGGCTATAACGGCAGGAACTGTTTCGAGCCCGCTTGTCAGCAGGCAGAAGGGACAGGCAAAAAGCAGCATCAGCACTGTAAAGGCAAGTCCTGTTACCGAAAAAAATAAAAGCGCCGAGGACTTTATTCTGCGGAGATTTGCAAAACGTTCCAGCGCAGAGCTTTCGGCGGTGAGCTTTGCTACGGCGGCAGGAAGTCCCGTTACCGATACTGCGTAAACCGCCATGAAAATCCCGTATGCTCCCGAAAAGTAGCCCATTCCCGTGCCGCCCAGCATATTTGCCAGCGGTATGCGGAAAAGCGCTCCTGCAAGCTTGGATATGAGCGCCGACAGAATGAGTATAGCCGAGCCGAGCATGAAGCTTTGTTTTTTCAAAAATATTCTTTCCTTTCATTTTTTCTAAATTTTATGTTGCCTGATCGAGAATTATGTGCTATAATAACTTATATGTGTTTTTCAATGCGAAATTTTTGCCGTTACAGCATAACGGCATGGAGGTTATTTTATGAATTATTCTTTTTCCGATAAGGTTACGGGGCTTAAAGCCTCCGCAATACGCGAAATACTGAAATTTACAGCTTTTCCGGACGTTATTTCCTTTGCTGCGGGCAACCCTGCTCCCGAGGCTTTCCCTACCGAGGCTGTAAAGGAGATAACTGCAAGAGTTCTTTCCGAAAATCCTATTGCTGCGCTTCAGTACAGCATTACAGAGGGTCATACTCCTCTCAGAGATACCCTTAAAAAGCGTCTTGCTTCTCAGAACTGCTTTAACGCTGATATTGACGACCTTATCATCACTTCGGGCGGACAGCAGGGCAATGAGCTTTCCTGCAAGGTGTTCCTTAACGAGGGTGATACTCTTATCTGCGAATCTCCGTCCTTTATCGGAAGCATTAACTCGTTCAAGTCCTATAACGTAAACCTTGTGGGCGTTGAAATGGACAGCGAGGGCATCGACCTTGAAAAGCTTGAGGACGCTATTAAAAATAATAAGAATGTCAAGGTCATTTATCTTATCCCGAATTTCCAGAACCCGACAGGCAAGTGTATGTCCTATGAAAGAAGAAAAGCTGTTTACAAGCTTGCACAGAAATACGACGTTGTTATCCTTGAGGACAATCCATACGGCGAGATCCGTTTCGAGGGAGAGAATATCCCGTCTGTAAAGTCTCTCGACACCGACGGACGTGTTATTTATGTAGGCTCATTCTCAAAGATACTTGCTCCCGGAATCCGCGTGGGATTTGTTTCCGCTCCCAAGGAGATAATTCAGAAAATCGTTGTCTGCAAGCAGGTCGCTGACGTTCACACAAATATCCTTGCACAGATAATTGCAGACGAGTTCCTTAACAAGTACGACATCGACGCTCATCTTGAAAAAATACGCGCTATTTACCGCAATAAGTGCAAGCTCATGCTTTCCGAGATAGATAAGAATTTCTCAAAGAAAATCACAGTTACCCGTCCTCAGGGCGGTCTGTTCATCTGGGCGACTCTTCCCGACGGCTGCGATATGATGGGCTTCTGCAAGAAGGCTGTTGAGACAAAGGTCGCAGTTGTTCCCGGAAATGCGTTTACTATTCACGAAACAGACCCGATAAACAGCTTCCGTCTTAATTTCTCAACGCCTACCGATGAACAGCTTGTAAAGGGCTGTGAGATACTTGGAAAAATGTCAAAGGAAATGTTTGATTAATATTTAACAAACTCTTTTAATATAGTATAGCTTTTTCAATGGAAAGGAATTGATTTTATGTCCGAACAGGAGAACAAGAAGATAATTTTCAGCGGCATACAGCCTACGGGTACTTTTACTCTCGGAAACTATATCGGCGCTGTTTCACACTGGGGAAAGCTTCAGGATGAATATAACTGCATTTATTCTATTGTAGATATGCATGCGATAACAGTCCGTCAGGACCCGGTCAAGCTTCGCCAGCATACCCTTGAGGCTTATGCTCTCATTATGGCGTGCGGCGTTGACCCGAAGAAGTCCATCGCTTTTATCCAGAGCCATGTAAGAACTCACGCAGAGCTGAACTGGATACTTGCCTGCTCGACCCAGTTCGGAGAGCTTTCCAGAATGACCCAGTTCAAGGATAAGTCTGCAAAGCACCCCGATGATATCAATGCGGGACTTTTCACATATCCTGTGCTTATGGCAGCCGATATTCTTGCGTATAAGGCAGACCTTGTTCCTGTGGGAGTTGACCAGAAGCAGCACCTTGAGCTTGCAAGAAACGTTGCTCAGAGATTCAACAGCAAATACGGAGAGCTTTTTACCGTTCCCGACGCATATATTCCTAAGGTGGGAGCAAAGGTAATGTCGCTTCAGGACCCCGAAAAGAAAATGTCAAAATCAGATGAAAATCCAAATGCGTGTATTTATATCCTTGACGAGCCTGACGTTATAATCCGCAAGTTCAAAAGAGCCGTTACCGACAGCGATTCTGTTGTAAGATATGCCGAGGATAAGCCGGGAATAAGCAATCTTATGTCGATCTATTCGGTAATAACCGGCAAGGATTACGCTTCTATAGAGCGTGAATTTGACGGAAAAGGCTACGGAGATTTCAAACTTGCAGTAGGCGAAGCTGTTGCAGACCACCTGAAGCCTGTCCGCGATGAATTTGCAAGACTTATGGCTGACAAAGCTTATCTGAAGGAGTGCTATACCGCAGGTGCGCAGGCGGCTCTGAATATCAGCAGAAAGACTGTTGCAAAGGCATACAGAAAAGTCGGATTTGTCGATTCTATGTGATTTGATACAGTTTTTGCATTGTTGATTTTATTAATTATAATGGTAAAAAAATACATTTAAAGTTCCATATATTAAACGTTTAATTGATTTTTTACACAAAAAGGAATGTCGAATAGAAAAATGGTTGTTGCTTTTAACTATAATGATGTAAATATATGTATTTTGATTCACAAAGTATTAAAAAAACGTTGGTTAAAAGAACTAAAAAAACATAAATATGTTATGCAAAAAGACTATTTTTCACTCAGAATTCACAAAAACCATTGACATATTTGAAAATCGGTTGTATATTAATTATCGAAAGTGGCGAAAACGTTTAAAGAATTATTCGGTATTTGATTTGCTGAAAATCTGAAGCTGGGAGATGTGTTATGGTTTCTATAAAGGACATAGCTTCTGCCTGCGGCGTTTCTATCGCTACTGTCAGCAAGGCGCTGAACAATCATAAGGACGTCAGCGAGTCAACCAAAACGATGATCCGCGAAACTGCCAAAAAGCTGGGATATCTTCCGAATTCTCAGGCAAGGGCGCTGAAAACGAACCGTACATATAACCTTGGCGTTCTTTTTGCGGAACGTGCGCAAAGCGGACTTACACACAGCCATTTTGCTGCTGTGCTGAACGGATTTAAAAATGAGGCTGAAGCGAACGGATATGATATTACGTTTATCAGCCAGCAGATAGGCGAAAACAGAATGACGTTCTATGAACACTGTGTTTGCAGGAATGTTGACGGCGTTGTTGTTGCCTGTGTTGACGATTTTGAGGATAAGGGTATTTCCGAGCTGCTTAAAAGTTCGGTTCCCGCTGTTACGATCGACTATCAGAGTCCCGATAATCCTGCGGTGCTTTCCAATAACGAGTCAGGAATGAAATCGCTCGTTGAGTACGCATATGAAAAGGGACATACCAAAATTGCTTATATTTACGGCGATTCTTCAACGGTAACCTCAGTACGCGTAAAAAGCTATGAGGATACCTTGAAAAGCCTGAATATAAATGTCAGAAACGATTATTTGCTTCAAGGCAAGTATCATGATCCTGTTTCTACCGAAATGCTTGCGGCACAGCTTGTTAAGCTTGACGATCCGCCGACGTGCATTATACTTCCCGATGATTTTTCGGCGATCGGTGCAATGACGGCGTTTGAAAAGCTTGGAATGAGCGTTCCGGATGATATTTCAATAATGGGATATGACGGCATTCTTCTCTCAAGGTTTCTTAACCCGAAGCTTACGACCTTCAGGCAGGATACCGAAAGAATAGGTGCTGAGGCTGCAAAGCAGCTGATCGCTCTGATAAGAAAAGAGATTTCCGCAGACGCGCCTCCGGTGATCGTCAACGGTTCTCTCGGAGAAGGCTCATCGGTCAAAAATTTGGTCGGTGAATAAACCACGCTATTATATTATTAAATAATATAATATATTTTTAAGGAGGAAAACCAAATGAAGAATTTTAAGAAAAACATCGCTCTTCTTGCAGCTCTCGCATGTGCTGGAACCATGCTCGCAGGCTGCACAAGCGGAACAACTGACGGCGGCGATACAACAACTGCTGCTGAAGGCGGCGACACAACAGCTGCTGCTGATAACGGCGGCGCTGACACAGGTGCTGACACAGGTGCTGCTGATGGCAATACTTATGAAGCTGCTCAGACTGCTGGTACAGGCGCTCTTACTCTTCCCGAGGGCGAGGGCAAGGTATTCAACATCTACTGTTGGAATGAAGACTTCAAGAACTATGTAGAGAAATACTACACAGCTCCTGAGGGAGTAGAATTCAACTGGGTTGTTGTTCCTAACGAAGGCGGCGCTTATCAGACTGCTCTTGACGAGGCTCTTATGAATCAGGATTCTGCAGCTGCTGACGATAAGGTTGACCTTTTCCTTGCAGAGGCTGACTACATTATCAAGTATGCTAACACAGACCTTACTCAGGACGTTACAAAGCTTGGCGTTCAGCAGTGGGATACCGGTTATGATTACACCTACAAGGCTGCTACAAGCACTGACGGTGTTCTGAAGGGTGTTTCATGGCAGGCTAACCCCTCAATGTTCATCTACAGACGTTCTATCGCTAAGGATGTTCTCGGAACAGATGATCCTGCAGCAGTTCAGGAAGCTCTTTCCACATGGGACAAGGTAGACGAGGTTGCTCAGAAGGCTGCAGATAAGGGTTATGTTATGTTCGCTTCTCCTCTGGAGACATACAGAACATTCGCTAATAACTCTGATGTAAGCTACCTCAACGGCGACAAGTTCGCTACAACTGCTGCATTTGATCAGTGGGTTGCTCAGGCTGAAAAGTATGTTGAGAACGGCTGGTCCAAGACTTACGGTCTGTGGGCTGATGAGAAGCAGGCTCTTATGGGTACAGACGGCAACATGATGTGCTGCATCGGTCCTGCTTGGTACTTCAACTTCTGCATGGGTACTGCTCAGGAGCAGACAAACGGCGACTGGGGTATCTGCGTTGGTCCTCAGGAACACTTCTGGGGCGGTACATGGCTCCTCGCTGCTACAGGAAGCGACAACGAAGCAGTTATTGCTGACCTTATGAACGCTTTCACAGCTAACGAAGAGATCATGGAAAAGATCCTTACAGATGCTAAGGAATTCCCCAACAACACAAACGTTGTTGATAAGTATGCTAATGATGACAGCTACGGCCTTGAGTTCCTCGGCGGTCAGAACCACATCAAGATGATGGCAGAGTGTGCTAAGAACATTACATGGGATCCCGCTCTCCATACTCAGTATGACCAGACATTTAACGAGACTCTTCCTAACAGCATTCTTGAATACCTCCAGGGTGTTTGCGACAAGGATACTGCTATGAACAACTTCTACATTACGCTTAGTGAGGTTGCTCCTCAGATTACTCACGACTAATATCGTGAAAAAGCCGAATATTTTATAACCTAATAAAAGAGGTGAGGCGTAAATTCTCGCTTCACCTCTTTGTATAGGTGATAATGACGGCGGTTTTCAAATTTAAAAGGAGGTTGCCTGATGAATAAGCGTAAAACTATAAAGTCTATAAGCTACGCTAAGTGGGGATATATTTTTATTCTCCCGTTTTTCCTTGTATATGCTGTATTCTCGTTTTACCCGATGATTACAACGTTCTATTACAGTTTCTTTGAAAACTATAATCAAGGTCTTACTACAATCGGTCCAAATTTCGTTGGCTTGGATAACTACATAAAATTATTCCAGCCGAATGAAGGAAGATTTGAGTTGTTGGAATATACCGAAAACACAATGATAATGTGGGTTCTGGGTGCTGTTCCTCAGTTTATTTTCTCGCTTCTGCTGGCGGTTATCTTTACCTCGGTAAGACTCAAAATAAAAGGACAAAGATTTTTCAAAACGGTTATTTATATGCCTAACCTCATCATGGCAGCCGCTTATTCTATGCTGTTCTATGTAATGTTCAGTGAGGTTGGACCTGTCGGAATGCTGTGCAAGACTCTTATTTCCGAGGATTTCGTTGTATTTCAGAGCGTTGGCGCTTCAAGAGGTGTTATTGCATTTATCAACTTCTTGATGTGGTTTGGTAATACAACCATAATGCTGATGGCAGGTATTATGGGTATCGACCAAAGTTTGTTTGAAGCGGCATCCATTGATGGTGCTAATGGCAGACAGGTATTTTTCAAGATCACTCTT
>JBJESH010000103.1:0-4484 GCA_051882695.1 Oscillospiraceae bacterium
TATTTCACCGGTATCTTTACTATGTATTCGATATAATCTTCATTTCGTATCTTTTTTGAATCGGCGTTTATTCCTGCCGCTTTCATCATTTCTACCGCTTTATTTATCGTATTAACAAAAAGACGCACATCTTTGAAAACGGCGCTGCGCTTTCTGATGCTCGCAAGGTCATGTTCCTTTTCAAGCAGATTTTCTATATAGCGCTCCGACGCTTCAACGTTCAATCCGTGGGAAGATATATATTCGGCGGCGGCAAGCTGTTTTTCTAAATCAGGCAGCTTAAGAAGTGCTCTGGCGTGGCGCTCGGTCAGGCCGTACTCCGATATCTTTTCTTGAAGCGATTTATCAAGCTTCAGCAGGCGCAGCTTGTTTGCTATTGCAGGCTGTGATTTGCCAAGCTTTATGGCGGCGTCCTCCTGGGTCATACCGTAAAAATCTATCAGCTTTGCTATAGCTTCCGCCTCGTCAAAAAATGACAGGTCTTTTCGCTGGATGTTTTCGATAAGCGCCATTACGGCAGAGTTTCTTTCGGTGACGGTTATTTCTATACACGGTACAAACTGCATACCCAAAAGCTTTGCTGCCCTCAGTCGGCGCTCGCCGGCTATAAGCTGAAAGCCGTTTTCAACCCGACGTACGGTCAGAGGCTGGAGTATTCCGTTCTGCTTTATGCTTTGAGCTAACCCCTCAATATCGTCAAATTCGCGGCGCGGCTGGTATGGATTTGGCTCTATTTTGTCTGTTTCGATGCGGATAACTTTATTTACGACTTTTTCTTTTACAAGAAATGGCATAGTTTTTACCGTCCTTTCGTTCAGAGGTGAGAAAACTGTTGGCTTGCTTATATTTTTTTAAATTATAGCATCTCGTTTTTGCATAACGTGTCGAAAGTAAAAGGTAAATAAAGGAAAATATTGATCGATTATAAAATTATGAAAACCTCTCTGCAAAATCGTATATATCAAAGTTTTTGCAGGGGTTTCTTTTTGTTCTGTTTTATACTATTTGTATAGTTTTTTAAAATCTCAACAGCTTCTCCGTTAAGAAGAAGGATCGTTCCCAGATTTATTATCAGCATGAACCAGTTAAGCAGGTCGGCTGTGTTCCAAACAAGGGTAAGCTCGGCGCAGGCTCCTGCAAAAACAGCCGCCGTATACAGCAGCTTATATGCAAAAACTGCGGCTTTGGAATTTCCATTTTTAAAGACGTAAATAACGCATTTTTCGCCGTAAAAAAACCAGCCGATAAGAGTACAAAATGCAAAAATTACCGTGCAGACGGGTATAAAAATGCCTGCAAAATTTCCAATTCCACGGCGGAATGCAGCGGTGACCATGGCGAGTCCCTCAGTGCCGGAAGCGTCCGCGCCGGTGAGAAGTATCACAAATGCGGTGGCGGTGCAGCAGATAAGGGTGTCGATCACTATCTCAGTGACGGCGAGCATTCCTGCATGAAGAGGCTCTGAACTGTCGGCTTCGGTATGTACAAGCACCGAGCTGCCCATGCCTGCTTCGTTGGAAAATATCCCTCTTCGAAGTCCTGTAGTGATAGATTTTTTCAATGCGGCGCCGCAGATACCTCCGGCAATTTGTGAATAGCCTATTGCAGATAAAAAAATTGTTTTTAACATTTCTATAATATTATTTCCAAATAAAGCTATAACAATAACTGCTCCGGAGAGGTATAAAAGCGACACGGCAGGTACTAATTTTTCAGCGGCTGCGGCTACTTTTTTTCCTCCGCCGAAGATGATCGCTCCGCAGAGTGCTGCTGTTGTCAGTCCGGTCAGCAGGGGAGAGATGCCGAATTCGGACATTGCTGCTGACAGAGCGTTGGCTTGAGTCAGGTTGCCGATACCGAATGAAGCCGCTGTGCAGAGTATGCCGTATAAAACTGCAAGGCGGGGAAAGCCTGCACCTTTGGAAATATATGACATAGGTCCGCCTTGATAATTTTGGTATTTTGTTCCTAAAATATTTTCGATCATTCCTGTGGCTGTTCCGAAAATTGCGGATACCCACATCCAGAAAACAGCTCCCGGACCGCCCATGGAAATGGCAGCTGCGACACCTATAATATTGCCTGTTCCCATTGACGCAGCAAGTGCAGTTGACAATGCTTGAAAATGTGAAATATTACCTTTTTGACTGTTCTTACAGGAGGTTTTGCTCCCTGTAAGTGCAGTTTTAATTATATGTACTATATGTATAATATTATAGAACTTAATACGGATAGTAAAAAATATTCCTGCTCCAAAAACAAGAAGTACAGTTCCATATCCCCATAACAAATCGTTTAATTTATTAATAATATTACAAATAGTATCATATAATGAAATCTGCAATTGCTGACAGCTCCTGTAAAAAAGTTTGTTTCAGGCTTTTTTTATTGGGAAAAATGTGTTATAATATATAGTATAAGTTTATCTGACTTTTGACCGTAAACATATTAACATAAGGATTTTGATACTATGAAAAAATACTATATGGATAGAAAAAGTTTAAATTTCCTAAGAGTATTTACATTTCTGATAATTATTTGTATAATTATTGGACTAAAATACTTATTGTATTATCTTGAAGGGCGATATCCCGAATATTTTGCGCCTGTGAAAATTACTGTTCCGGAAATAATCGTATGGATCTTCGTAATTCTGCTTGTAACAGCATATGTGGTTTTTCTGATGATTATTCTGCCGCTTTGGTATCGTTCGGTGAGCTACACTATTTCTGCCGATGAGATCGTGCTGCGCTCGGGAGTCTTTTTCAAGAACACAACTTACCTGAAAATGTCATCTGTCCAGTACACAGCAACGGTTTCTATGCCCTTTTCAACATACACAAGTTTTAACTTTTTATTAATAAACGCTTATGGCGGAAGGGTTGCAATGATGTTTTTATCACGAAGTGACATGGAAGAAATTCACAAAAAAATCCAGTCGTATCTTCGCAGCAGAGGAGGTTTATAATGAGCCGTCAGCATAAAATTGCTATTCTGAAATATACTACCAAAAATTTCTGGCTGCTGCTGATACCTCTTGTGAGGGGTCTTATCGCTGTTGGTTTTGATTTTTATAACTGGTTTCAAGGGGCGTATCTGGATATTATTGTAATTACACTTATAGTCGGAATGGCTGTTGCAAGATGGTATTTTATAACATTTGAAATCGGCGATGAGGGAATTTATGTAAATTCAGGAGTGCTTGTCCGTAAAAAATGTATGCTTCCTTACTCGGCAGTTTCATGCGCTTCGGCAAAGCGCTCTATGTGGCTCAGGCCTATAAAGGCGGTGACTTTTTCTATAGATTCCGATTCTATACCCATGGCCGGAAAGCGCAGCGGCGTCGATCTTGAACTTACTGTTAAATTAAAAGATTATATAAAAATATACAATAAAATTCCAAATCAGTCTACAAATGCAAAAATTACTTACCGTGCTTCAAAAAGCAATCTGATATTTTTTTCCTTTGTTTTTTCTTCGACTCTTTCGGGAGTTATCTTCATCAGTACGTTTTTTATTCAGGGAAGTAAAATTCTTGGAAACAAGCTTGAGGAGCATTTTTTTAACGCTGTCAGCGGTGTGACTGTTGCGGTGCAAAAAATTATTGACGGTGTTACGCCTGTTTCGGTGGCGCTGACTCTGATAATTGTGCTGGGGTGGGGGATATCTTTTATTTCCAATTTGTTGAGGCATATCAATTTCAGTATTCAGCGATGCGGCGGAAATATTATTGTTAAAAACGGGTTCTTTTCAAAATGGAAATATTATATAAATATTTCCAAAGTAAACTGTGCCGATTTGAGGCAGAATCTGTTGATGAAAATATGCCGTGTAATGTCTGTACACGTTAGCTGCACCGGGTATGGAAAAAGCCGCAACGAGATACCGGTTTTTGTGCCTGTGACTACCGGCAGGCGTGTAATGAGTACGATGGAGATGACGCTGCCGAATTTTACTCCCTGTAATATTTCTGTACGGCCGAAGCGGACGTATATCCTTGCATACATCTGGGCGCCGCTGACGGCGGTTCTGGCAGCTCCTGCGGCGGCTGTTATTGCTGTGTATTTTTTTCCGCTGTGGCAAAGTATTATAAAATTTTTGCTTGTTATGGCGGAGATACCTGCAGTTTATTTACTTATAGTAAAAATTACTGCAAAATTTACAAGCGGAATAGGGCTCAGCGACAGTGCGGTTACGATGAAATATTGCAGCGGCTCACAATTTCACACGGTAATAATCCCTAAAAGCCGTGTGGTGTATGTGCGGTTGTCAAGGTCAATTTTTCAGCGGTTCAACGGCTGCTGCGATGTGTGGGTCTACAGCCGCGGTGAACGTGCGGCGAAGCACAGGATCCGTGGTATTCGCTTTGACGAGGCGGAAAAAATTGTGCGGAATTTTGCATGAGTATGTTGAAATTGAATATTTTATTGTTCTTAAACAGGCTGTGTCATGTCAAAATGAATAAATATTATTTTTTTTACGAA
>JBJESH010000104.1:0-4475 GCA_051882695.1 Oscillospiraceae bacterium
TGCCCGTAAAAGCGTCTATCTCCGAATTCATATCCGGCTGATAAACTATTTCTGCCGTTCTGTACGGAATAAGCTTATTGGTGGTCTTATCCTCTTTCCATTCGGTATTTATCCTGTAATAAGGTGTGAGAGTACAAAGCTTCTTATAAGCCTCGCCTATTTCCTTTTCTGACTTTGCACCCTTGGGGTCGGCAAACTCGGCATTGTCCCACCAGTCGGCGTTAAAGCTTGTCATTGTGCCTGTGTCCTTGTCAAGAGTAACACTTCCGCCGTTGCCCGAAACAGGGATGCCGTTTTCATATCGGCTGAAACGCACTCTCACATTGTTCGTGAAAAGCGATACGGAGCCTATTTCAAGCTTGACCTTGCTTGCCATATCCGGATTAAGCTGTTTTATGTAACCCTTTGCCTTTTCAAGTATCTGCTCATTGGTAAGCTTTGCAAGGCTGGGTTCACCGCTGCTTGCTCTGCTTTTGCTGTCGTAATATTCGGTAATGACCCCTCCGGTAACGCACACAGTTATGCTGCGGTACTCACTCGCACTGTCCTTAGTGTGCCAAACGAATCTAAAGGACTTTGTGCCGTAATATTCATTTGTGCTGTAATCGAACTCGGAAAGCTCCGCGGGGATAGTTACCCTTTTCTTTGCGATAGTGAGAGCAGCTTTCATTTCAACCTGACTTTCGTCGGATGTAGTGGAGCTTCCTGCATTGTATGCAAAAGCCGTTATCGGTGCGCATACCGAACCTGCAAGCATTGCAGCCATAACAAGAGCAGCAGTTTTTGCGATAGTCTTTTTCATATTGCATCTATCCTTTCTTTAACGTTTTAAGCGTTTCAATTGTAATACAATTCAAAGGTTTGATTTTTTTCATTGTACCATATGTTTGTATATAAGCACAATAACATTTTACATTTTTGTGCACATATACAAAAACAATATTATTTGTTCATAACCTATTGACAAATCGGGTTTAACTGAATATACTGTGTATATAAGGTTATACACGGTATACACGGAAGGAGGAATTACAGCGTGAATCTGTTTATTAATGCCGCAGGGGACAAGCCTATGTACGAGCAGGTCAAGGACGGCATTAAGGAAGCCATTATGAACGGCGAGCTTAAAGCTCACGAGCTTATGCCAAGCGTAAGACAGCTTGCCGCCGACCTGAACGTAAGTATGATAACGACCAAAAGAGCCTATGCCGACCTTGAACGTGAGGGACTTATATATACAGTCGCAGGCAAAGGCACGTTTGTAAAACTGGAGGACGTGAGCATGATACAGGAAAAGCACATTAACGAAGCGCTGGAGCTTTTCAGAAAGCAGGCTGAAGAACTGAAAAAGCTTGGCGTTCCCGTTGAACGGCTTGATGATGAACTTGAATCGGTTTATGGAGAAAATTTTAAAAATAGCAGTAATACATAAAATTAAACAGATAAAATCAAGCAGGAGAACGCCCTCTCTTGCAGGGCGTTCCCCTCTTGAAACAGTCCTAAGGACTGTTTCAATTCACCCCTTTGCGGAGCGCCTTTAAGGCGCGCCCACGGGGCGCAAGCAGGAGTTTCGCTCGTTGCGACGAGCGACTTAGGGGCGCTGCCCCTAAGAACCCTGCAAGCTGGGCTCAGCTTGACCAGCTAATATCAAACAATAATATTAATACTAAAAACCAATTAAACTGTAGACAAAAAATCTTCGCATAATCCATATATGCAAGATTATGCTTGATTTTTTGTACAGTTTTTAAATGGTTTTTAGTATAAGAAAGGAATAGCTAAAATGAGTAACATTTTAAACATTGAAGATCTTTCTAAAAATTATAAGGACTTTTCCCTTGACGGAGTAAGCTTTTCCATCGAGCCGGGAACGGTCATGGGACTTATCGGTCAGAACGGTGCAGGCAAAACAACCATAATCCGCCTTATTATGAATATGACGGGACGAAACGGCGGCAAGATAACCGTCTGCGGCCTTGACAACATCGAGGACGAAATTGCCGTAAAAAACAAGGTGGGATATGTTTCCGACGAATGCTTCCTTTTCTACAACACTACCCTTGAAAAGACAGCCAACGCCTGTGCAATGGTGTATGAAAACTGGGACAGTGAGAAATTCTCCAAGCTGATAAAAAGCTGGAGCCTGCCCGAAAAAAAGAAAATATCCGCTCTTTCAAAGGGTATGCAGACAAAAGCCATGCTTGCGATAGCCCTCTGCCACAAGCCTGAGCTGCTTATTCTTGACGAGCCTACCGCAGGTCTTGACCCGGTCGCAAGAATTGAGATACTTGACATTCTCCGTGAATTTGTCTCCGACGGCGAACGCTCCGTGCTTTTCTCCACCCACATTACCGGCGACCTTGACAAGATTGCGGACGTTATCACTCTTATCATTGACGGAAAGATAAAGGAGTCCATGAGCATCGACATGATAGAGGACAAATACGCAGTTATAAGCGGCTCAAACGACAAGCTTACCCGTGAGAACGAGAAATGCACTATCGGTCTTCGCAGACTGAACACTGGCTTTGAAGCGCTGGTGCTTCGTGAAGACCTGCCGAAGTTTGAGGGTGTGTCCGTGAAAAATCCCAACGTTGAGAACCTGCTGACATTTTCCATCTGGCAGAACGGAAAGGAGCTTGCTTTATGACAAAGGAAGAAAGAAAACGGGCGCTTATGCTTGAAAAGATATCGAGAAAATACTGCCGCACGGGAATAATGAGTTCCATAGTTTTCTTTGAGGCGATAGCAGCCTTAATTACCACCGCAGCATTGTTCCCGATAATGGCTGCCGAGGACTCGCTTTTTATATTGCTTCCGTTTCATATTTTTATAATGGGATTTATGTCAATCTTTTTTATGATAATGTCCACATCACTTATTGGGGACAGTACATTTTTTTCAAGCTCGGCAAACAACAATGCACTCAGACTTTCAGTAAGCGGAAGCTTTACAACAGGCGAATTTTTAAGCACCCTGCCCTTTAAGGCAAAGGATATGATGAACCTCAAGCTTATCAATTTTGAAAAGCAGTTTATCGTCAACATTCTTTCTGTAATTATCATTGAAGCGGCGCTTATGGTCGCTGAAAGCTTCGGTTATACGACTTCCCTTGAAACCGGAGGACTTTCGGTAATTGCATTGCTTGTCAGCGAGATAATGCTTTTGACAGTGCTTATTTCACAAAACAAGCATGTACAATTTATATTCGGCGGCATGAGTGTACTTATCACCTTTGCAGCATTTATGGGATTTGCAGCTATATCTGACGGAGCAGAAAATTCCGCAGAAATGGCAGAAAGATTCGATATGCTTAAAGCCTTAGGCATTTTCACGGGAGTTCCCGGTATTATCATTATAACAGTGTTTGCCGCCCTGATAATTTTTGCAGGAGAATATTTTCTGAAAAACAAGAAAGACGTTTCGTGGAATCTGAGATAGGAGCGATTTGAATGAAAAGATTGTCAATACTGAAAAAAGCACGGCTTGCTCTGTCGGTAAACGGGATATTGTATAAAATGGTTGTTATACTTTTTCCGCTGATTTACATTAACCTGATGTTTGACAGCTCCGCAGAGAGTCAGATTTCAAAAAGTATAATGAACGTCAGCGGAGTAATATCATACGGCTGTATGATAAGTATGTTTTCTATTTTCTGCATTTCCTTTGTTTTTTCAAATATAAAGTTTTATAAGACTCTGCCCATGACAAAAAGCGACATAGTAGATATTGCTGCGCTGAGTCTGGTGTTTAATACTATTCTTATAGCGGTAGGACAGCTTCTGGGAACGCTGATTTTTTATGATATTTCCATAATGCCGTATTTCCTTTGTTCGGACTGTCTGATGCTGGGTTATTCCTCGCTGTGTCTGCCGTGGTTCATGAAGGACAAATATGCAGGCACAAATCAGAGAGCTATGAGAAATTCTGACGATGACGAAAAAACGGTAAAGAAAAACACCGCAAGGGTCATAATCATAAGCCTTTTATATATGGCAGTGCAGTGTGCGGCAATAGTATCGTTAATATTCCTCGGAACTAACAGAGAAAGTCTCTCCGAAAACGTGGGTATGCTGCTTTTGATTTCGGGAATCGGACTGCTGCTTTTCGGGGCGACTTGCATGTTCAGCAGAAAAATAAAGAACGCGTTTGAAATATAAAGCGCCTATGGCAAAAGCGGAAGGTTAAATTAATGAGGAATTCGTAATGCGGAATTCGGAATTATTGTGGTAAATTAAAGTTTAGCGGCATATAACATTAATTTTTGTAGGGGACGGGTTTCCCGTCCCGAAAACCAGCGCAAAATATTCGTAAACCACGGGCGGCGAAACGCCGCCCCTACAATAGTTTTAACGTCACCGAGCCACAAAAGTAAATATTTATGCAAAAATCCGCCGCATGACAGCCCTCAGGCAGCCATACGGCGGATGCTCTCTCTTATCAAATTATAAGATGATGTCAGTTAAGAAAATAAA
>JBJESH010000105.1:0-4471 GCA_051882695.1 Oscillospiraceae bacterium
TTGCTTGGAAGTATACAAGTGAAAATGTGTCAATGACTCCTGCGGTGATAAATACTGTTATTATGACGGTTCTTTCGCTGGTAATGGCTGTTCCGGTCGGGATATTTGCGGCTATCTATCTTGTGGAATATGCTAAAAGGGGCAGCAAGCTTGTAAAGGTCATCAGAATTACCGCTGAGACCCTTTCGGGAATCCCGTCTATCGTTTACGGACTTTTCGGATATATTCTCTTTGTTATAACTCTCGGTTTGAGCTATTCTTTGATTTCCGGTGCGGTAACTCTTGCAGTAATGATACTGCCTCTGATCATCCGTACTACCGAGGAAGCGCTGCTGTCAGTACCGGATTCCTACCGTGAGGGCAGCTTCGGACTTGGTGCAGGACGTCTTCGCACGGTTTTCAGAATAGTGCTTCCGAGCGCTGTTCCGGGAATACTTGCAGGAGTTATACTTGCTATAGGACGTATAGTAGGCGAAAGTGCGGCGCTGATCTTTACAGCAGGAACATATGCGGCGGTTCCGACTCATCTTACCGATTCGGCAAGAACCCTTTCCGTACATATGTATGCGCTGCTTTCCGAGGGACTTTATACAGGTCAGGCTCATGCTTCGGCAGTAGTGCTGCTTGCGGTCGTTGTGGGAATAAACCTGCTTTCGGGATTTATCGCAAAGAAAATCGGAAACAAAAGCTGCTGATATTAGCGTGATACGGTTCGCTTTATAAGGAGAATATAAATGGATAAATTTACTATAAAAAACATGGAGCTTTACTACGGCGATTTTAAGGCTCTCAAGGGAATAAACCTGAATATTCCGTCAGGAAAAATAACGGCTTTCATTGGACCTTCAGGCTGCGGCAAATCCACACTGCTGAAATCGCTTAACAGAATGAACGACCTTGTTGAGGGCTGCCGCATTACCGGAGAGGTACTCCTTGACGGAGAAGATATTTATGGAAATATGGATATAAACAACCTGCGGAAGCGTGTGGGAATGGTTTTTCAAAAGCCTAATCCGTTCCCGATGAGCGTTTATGACAATATTGCATACGGTCCGAGGACGCACGGTATACGTTCAAAGGCAAAGCTTGACGAAATTGTTGAGAGATCACTCCGCAATGCTGCTATCTGGGATGAACTGAAAGACCGTCTCAAAAAAAGCGCTCTCGGTTTATCCGGCGGACAGCAGCAGAGATTGTGCATTGCCCGCGCTCTTGCGGTAGAACCCGAGGTTCTTCTCATGGACGAACCTACCTCGGCGCTTGACCCGATATCTACTTCAAAAATTGAGGATCTGGCTGTTGAGCTGAAAGAAAAATACACAATTGTAATGGTTACACACAATATGCAGCAGGCAGCAAGAATTTCCGATATGACTGCGTTTTTCCTGCTCGGCGAGGTTGTGGAATTCAGCGCTACCGAGGAGCTTTTCTCAGTGCCTAAGGATAAGCGCACTGAGGATTATATTACAGGTCGTTTCGGATAATATTTCCGATATTACTGAAAGGAAATTTTGCTATGAGAATAGTTTTCGAGGAAATGCTTGAGCATCTTAACGTTGAACTGATAAAAATGGGCGCACTCTGCGAGGACGCCATCACCTGCGCCGTAAAGGCTCTTCTTGACGGAAATTCCGAAATGGCGGAAAAGGCATATGCTGCTGAAAAGGCTATCGACGACAAGGAACGTGAAATAGAAGCGCTGTGCATGAAGCTGCTTTTGCGGCAGCAGCCTGTTGCAAAGGATCTGCGTACGGTTTCGTCGGCGCTTAAAATGATAAGCGATATGGAAAGAATTGGCGATCAGGCGTCGGATATTGCAGAAATTACCAAATTTATAAGCGGTGATAACTCCTTTGGAAAGACCCATATCAAGGATATGGCTGAGGCGGCGGTAAAAATGGTTACCGATAGTGTAAATTCTTTTGTAAAAAGTGACCTAAACGCTGCAAAATGTGTTATAATAGAAGATGATACAGTTGACGAGCTTTTTATCAAGGTCAAGGATGAGCTTATCGCTCTTATTGCCGAAGACCCTAAAAAGGGAGAATACTGCATTGATATTATGATGATCGCCAAGTACCTTGAAAGAATAGGCGACCATGCGACAAATATTGCCGAGTGGGTGGAATATTCGATCACGGGTACACACAAAAACGAAAAAAGGAACGATTGATATGATTTATCTGCTTGAGGACGACAACAATATCCGCAGCTTTGTTATCTATGCGCTTAACAATTCTGGGCTTGAGGCGACGGGCTTTGCTCACCCTAAGGATTTCTGGAACGCTCTTGACAGTGCCATTCCCGAACTTCTGCTGCTGGATATAATGCTTCCCGATGAGGACGGTTTAACAGTTCTTGCAAAACTCAGGAAAAGAAACGACACGAAAAATCTGCCTATAATCCTGCTTACCGCAAAGACAACGGAGTATGACAAGGTGATCGGTCTTGACAGCGGCGCTGATGATTACATAGCGAAGCCTTTCGGCACTATGGAGCTTATCTCCCGTATCCGTGCGCTGCTCAGGAGAACAAAGCCTGAAGCCGAAAAGAATGAATATATCTGCGGAGGTCTGTATGTTTGTCCGTCAAAGCATATAATAAAAGTCAACGGGAATGATGTGCCGCTTACTTTAAAGGAATATGAGCTTCTTTTGCTGCTGATGAAAAATGACGGGAGAGTATTTACCCGTGATGAGCTGCTGACGAAAATCTGGGATTACGGATTTGACGGTGAAAGCAGGACGGTGGATGTTCATGTTAGAACTCTGCGGTCAAAACTGGGCGAGTGCGGAAAGTTTATTGAAACTGTCCGAGGTATAGGTTACCGTTTTGGCGGCAAATCGGAATAACTCACGGAGGTATAAGCTGTGACCAGAAAAATATTTACCGGTATAATTTCAGTTGCGATACTTGTAATGTGCCTTTGCAGCGCTTTTCTGATTGGGATCCTCTATGAGTATTTCAGCAACATTGTTTCCGCCGAGCTGAAAAACGAAGCATACTTTATTTCACGGGGAATTTCCGCCGAGGGTGACGGATATCTTAACGAAATAAAGGATTTCAGAAACCGTATTACAGTGATAAACACTGACGGCAGCGTGGTTTATGACAGCAGCGGCGACGCCGAAAGTATGGACAACCACGGTATGCGCGAGGAGGTAAAGGAAGCGTTTGCAAGCGGAGAGGGAAGCAGTTCACGTTATTCCGACACTCTTGGAACAAGAAATATTTACTATGCTTTGAAAATGGATGACGGCAGAGTTGTTCGTGTTTCGGGTAAGGTCAACTCTGTGTGGTCGCTGGTGCTTGGCGTATTACAGCCGATGACGGTTGTTCTTGTTCTGGCAATCATTGCCGCAGGACTGCTTTCAAATGCAATTGCAAAGCATATTCTCCGCCCTGTAAATAATATCGACCTGGACAATCCGGAACTTGACGAGCCTTATGATGAGCTTGCTCCGCTGCTGAAAAAAATACGCGTTCAGAACAAACGAATAAAAAGTCAGATGCAGGAATTGAAGCGCAAGCAGACTGAGTTTGGCATTATTACGGAAAATATGAGCGAGGGGTTTCTTATCATTGATGATAAGACGGAGATACTTTCTTACAATTCTGCTGCTCTCAGACTTCTTGGAGTCAGCGCTGAGGACGCATCAAAAAGCAGGAGTGTGTTGGCGATAAACAGGAGCGAAAGCTTCCGAAAAGCTGTGGAGCTTGCTCTTGACGGAAATCACAACGAACAGCCTATGAGTATAGGTGAATCCTGCTACCATATAGTTTCAAATCCTGTATTTCATGACGGGACCGTGACAGGTGTTATTATAATTATTCTGGACGTTACTGAAAAGGAACAGCGCGAACAGCTGAGACGAGAGTTTACATCAAATGTTTCACATGAGCTGAAAACTCCGCTGACAACTATTTATGGTATAGCCGATATGCTGGCAGGCGGAATTGTCAAAGCAGATGATGTAAAAGGCTTCAGTGAAACAATCAGAAGCGAAGCAAGCCGCATGATAACGCTTATTGATGATATTATAAAGCTTTCGAGACTTGACGAAAACAGCGGCGGCATAGAAAAGTGCGATGTTGATATTTATGAAACGGCAAAGACTGTGGCAGGACGGCTTGCACATACGGCTGAAAAGGCAGGTGTTTCTGTTTCGGTAAAGGGTGAAAGCAGCTTTGTTTATGGTGCTCCGGCAATTCTTGAGGAAATGATTTATAATCTGACTGAAAATGCTATAAAGTACAATCGTGAAAACGGAAGGGTCATTATTACTGCTGAAACTGTTAACGGAAGACCGGAAGTAATTGTTGAGGATACGGGAATAGGAATTCCCGAAGAGGCTCAGAAACGTGTTTTTGAGAGGTTCTACCGCGTTGACAAAAGTCATTCCAGACGGATAGGCGGAACAGGACTTGGCCTTTCTATAGTCAAACACGCAGCAGCTTTTCATAATGCAGA
>JBJESH010000106.1:0-4442 GCA_051882695.1 Oscillospiraceae bacterium
AAAATCTCTTGCATCCACCTCACGCCATGTATCGCGGATATTATTTCCCCAATCCGCAGCGTCCTCGTCATAGCAGGAAAACGTATGATTTTCTTTATCGGTAACGATACAGCTTCTTGTCTGGAATGCAGATGTCGTTTCAGATCCGACTATCGGCAAAGACGGATATTTATTATGTATATCATCATAAGAATACAGCTGATAATTTACTCCGATAACATCAAGTGCATTTCCTACTCCGCAGTCCTCAAGTATTCCACCATTCATAGCACCTGTCACAAAACGAGACGAGTCAAGACGCCTAATCTCATCAAGCATATGCAGAGCCATTATGCGTCCCTGTTCAGTACCTTGAAGAGGTTCTTCATTAAAAATAGAATAAAACACTACCGAAGGATGATTTCTGTCCCGCTTTACCATAGTCCTGAGCTGTTCAAGGCACTCTTCTGAAGTCTCAAAGTTGCGGTTTTCGTCCATAAGCAGCATACCCATTTCGTCACAGATTTTTACCAAAGTATTAGAAGCCATGCCATGTGCACTTCGGTAAGCGTTACAGCCCATAGATTTAAGCCGTGCAACTTTATATCTCCAGATACTTTCAGTAAGGGCAGTTCCAATGCCTGCAAAGTCCTGATGATTGCAAGTGCCAAAAAGCTTAATAGATTTACCATTAAGGAAAAATCCTTTTTCTGCATCAACCGATATAGTTCTAAAGCCGAATGATGATGTAAAGCTGTCGGACATTACACCATTATAATACAATTCCGACGTAATAGAATACAAATACGGATTATCCAAATCCCACAAAATAGGATTTTTTATGATCGTATCTGAACTATCAAACTCTGCAATAACTTCATTATCGGCATTTTTTATGATTTTCTTTACTGATACTGAACCATTACCTGCTCCTTTTCCTGTAATTGCTCCTCCTACCGATACTTTCCAACATTCATTATCAAGCTTATTGCAAACAATCTGCGGTTCTTCCGCAAATCGAATTTCAGGAAGGATATCCAGCCATACGGGACGGTAAATTCCTGCGCTTTCATACCACCATCCTTCAAATGCTTCTCCGTTTACATAAACTGCAAGTACGTTCGGTGCACCGCCAAATTTTACACGATCAGTAACATCAAAAGAAAAAGCAGTATACCCAGAAAAATTACGCTTTGCAACAGAACCGTTAAAATAAACAGTCGCTTCAGTCGCAACACCCTCATATTCAATTACAATTCTTTTACGCTTATACTTTTCATCGATCAAAAAGCATTTACGATACCACGCATTCCCCTTTGGCTTGTATCCCCAGTCGGCTGCGCCGTTTTTGTCGTTTTCCTGCTCAATCATATAATCATGCGGAATATCAATTGTTCTCCAGCTTCTTGCATCAAACATACTGCTTGGAGGTCCCTGCTTTGCTCCAGCTTTAGCTTCACCATAGATATCACTGTGAGAAACGTATTTCTTTTTTGGCAAATCACCGTAATGAAATGACCAGTCTTTATTAAGCGAAAATCTTACTCTTGTTTCCATATAAAGCGTTCCTTTCGTCATATTGCTTTTTTCATTATTATTCTTAACAGCCGCACAAGTGCAGATACCGCAAATACTCCCATTGCTATTGAGCCTGCTATGCCTACTGTTTCGGCAAACTGATGAGAAAAGCTTTCAATGTCTCCACCTATAAGCGTTATCATAGTGTTGTAAATATATCCTCCGGGAACAAGCGGGATTATTCCAACAACAAGATACATATTGACAGGCACATGAAGCCGTCTTGCCATGATCTCGGAATACATTGAAACAGCTGCCGCTGAAAAAAAATAACAAAGCATTTCTGCCGTACCGCTGAATTCAAATGCAATAAAAATAAACTGTGTAAGTGTTCCGCCTATTCCTGCCATTATCATATGCCTAAGCTTTATATTAAACTGTACTCCGAATGCGACGGAAGCTATAAGGCTGTACAAACACGGAAGAATAAGCTGCTGTAAAACATTATCAATATGCATAACATTCCTCCTTATATAGCTGTAAACAACGCTATTGCGGATGCTGCCCCGACTGCCATTCCAACTGCAACGAGAAGAGCTTCTATAAGTGTATACATTCCAGCAAGGAAATCACCTGCAATAAAATCACGCATACAGTTAGTAAGCGTTATTCCCGGAACAAGGTTCATTGACACGCCGATTATTACCTTGTCAAAACCGTTTGTAAGACCAAGCCTTGAAATAATTACAGCAATTGCTGAAGTTACAATTGAACATACAACACTTTGAAAAAATACACTTGGTTTAACCTTATCCACAAGCTTTGATACAATAAAAACCAGTATAGAAATTATTCCGGCAGCAACAGCGTCAGGTATTCCTCCGCCGAAAAACAAAGCAAAGGTCGAACCGACTATTGCATAACTTATGATCTGCACAGGATAACCGTAAACCTTGCGCTTGCTTATTTCGTCTAAATGCTTTTTAATAACATTAGCTTCAGGCTTTTCGGTACATATAAATCTCGAAAGATTATTCAGTTTATCAACACGGTCAAGATTTGTTCCGCGGTTTATTATACGTCTTGTCTGAGTAATAGGGGCATTATCTCCATTATTTACGGTTATGATAAGGCTTGTGGGTATGGCAAATACCTCAATGCTATTATTTTCGCCTGAAAAGCCATAAGCTGCAGCAATTCGGTTTATACTGTCCTCAACGCGATAAATCTCTGCTCCGTATTCGATAAGCATACTTCCAATTTTTGAAGTTATCTGCAATAGCTCTTTAGCAGTCATACTGAACTCCTTTACACAATAAATCCGCCGTCAACAGAAAGCACCTGTCCGGTTATAAATGAAGCTTTATCGGAAGCAAAGAATACTATCGCATCGGCAACATCCTCTGGAGTGCCGATACGGTTAAGAGGTGTTTCATCTTTCAGCTCGTCCATTATTTCTTTGGAAAGGTGTCCGTTCATTTCGGTTGCAATAACTCCGGGAGCAATGCAGTTTACAGTTATTCCCGAAAGACCGGTTTCCTTGGCAAGCGCCTTGGTAAAGCCAATCAGTGCCGCCTTTGAAGCGGAATAATGCACTTCGCAGGAAGCACCAGATATCCCCCACATTGACGAAATGTTGATTATCCTGCCGTATTTATTGTGTATCATATGCGGCAAGACCGCTTGAGTACAATTGTATGCGCCTTTTACGTTCACAGCAAACATTCTGTCCCACATTTCCTCGGTAATATCAGAAAAAAGCGCCTGCTCTGCAATTCCTGCATTATTCACGAGAACGGATATCTTTCCAAAATCCGCTTCGATTTTTCGTACCATTTTATTTACCGCCGACTTATCCGCAACATCAGATTGAAAGTATTCTGCCTTTACACCGTATTGATTAAGTTCTTTGCAAAGCTTTTCTGCAGCTTTCTCAGAATTATTGTAATTTACGGCAACATTATATCCGTTTTTAGCAAAAGCAACCGCTGCTGCCCTGCCTATTCCTCTTGAAGCGCCTGTTATAAGAACGTTTTTTTCCATATCAATACCTCTTTAATTTTACAGTTATACATTTATATTATACCAATATCCAAAAATAATTTCAACAATTTACAGATAATAATTTATATGGTATAATATGATTGAGGTGTTTTTATGGATCTTCACAACTGCAACCTTTGCCCCAGACAATGCGGCGCTGACAGATACAACGGGACAGGCTTCTGCGGCTGCGGAGCGGCTGTCCGTGCGGCAAAGGCGTATCTTCATATGTGGGAGGAGCCTTGCATTTCGGGGACACACGGTTCGGGTACGATTTTCTTTTCGGGCTGCTGTCTGAAATGCCGGTTCTGTCAGAATTACAAAATATCCTGCGAGGGGTTTGGCAAGGAAATTTCTGTTACAAGGCTTTCTGAGATTTTTCTTGAGCTTCAGGGAAAAGGCGCACACAACATTAATCTTGTGAGTCCGACACAGTTTGTGCCGCAAATTATTGAAGCACTTGATTTATGCCGCGGAAGGCTTTCCATTCCCGTTGTGTATAATACAGGAGGATATGAGCGCATTGAAACGCTGAAAATGCTTGAAGGGTATGTGAACATCTACCTGCCCGATTTCAAATATTTCGACAATGAACTTGCAAAGAAGTATTCTTCGGCTGAAAATTATTTTGAAATTGTTACGGCAGCTTTGAAGGAAATGCACCGTCAGGTCGGTCGGTATGTGCTTGATTCGGACGGAATAATGCAAAAAGGCTTAGTTATACGTCATCTGACTCTGCCGACCCACAGGCACGATTCGGTAAAGGTGCTGGAGTGGATAACGGAAAATCTTCCCAAAGATGAAATTTTGGTCAGCCTTATGAGCCAGTACACGCCCTTTTACAGAAGTTCGGAGTTCAAGGAGCTGTCACGGCGCATTTCCACATTTGAGTATAATTTTGT
>JBJESH010000107.1:0-4336 GCA_051882695.1 Oscillospiraceae bacterium
AGTAACAGCTTTCAGCGCAGAAACATCCATATTCACCGTAAGCGAATATCCGGTAGGCGCCATTTTTGAAAAATAGTAAAACACCTGCCCTCTCGGCCAGCTTTTTAAATCAATTGGCGTAAAGTTCATTGCGGTACATCTCCTTTGATCGATTATTATAATTACGACTTTGCTTTGAAATTTACAATATTATTGTAACATCAAAATCCGGTTAAATCAATCAACTAACCGTAGAGATAAACCGCCTTATTTTAAAAGCAAAAAGCGGCAGATAAACCGCCGCCTTTACTGTGAAATAATTTATATAAGCTGTTTTCAAAGGCAGATATTATATTTCTGCCTCCCCATTCTTTGAAATTTCCGCACCGTAACGGAATACCATCGAAATGATTATAAACGCAATTCCGAAAACAATGGATGTTTCGTTTGAAATATTTTCCGGAGGAGCAACTTTGTAGCAGCCGCAGATTATTCCGCAGATACTTGCCGCAACGATCGGCAGGACAATAGTTCTTATGCCAAGCTTTTTGATCTCTGTCGCACCTCTTTCGGTGAAAGGAGTTCCGTCTTCAAGCTCATGCTTCAGATAGCGATGTACATAGGCAAAAAGAATACCGTCAGTAATTACCAGCACAAAATCGCACCAAATTACGGCAATGTTTTCATTATATCCTATAAGTTCTGCGAAGCTGAAATCAGATTTGTCAAGTACACCGGCTTCATTTACACCGTACCATATTCCTATTCCTGTAAGTAGCAGAAGTCCCATTACAAATGCAAGAATCATAGCCGCAAGAGACAGTCCTTTAAATACCTTTACCGTTTTCTGAATTTTGCTAAGTGTTTCCATGTTGATTCTCCTGTCTTTTAATAAATTGCCTTTTCAAGAACCCATTTGCCGTTTTCAAGAACAGCAGCTCCATCAACGGGATATTCTTCTTTTACGGGGACTTCGGCAGGTTCTTCGATACTGCCGATCGCAGTAAATTCGCATCTGTCTTCACTGACGAAATTAATGATGATTTTACAATCCGACCAGTCAACGTAATAACCTTTTGCACCTGCAAGATTGATATCTATGCAAAGCTCACCGTCTATATCCAGATACATCTGCGAGTCCTCATAAGGATAATTATACATCAGCCTGTCCGCTTCATCATTGCAGTAAATGCTGCGGATATAATTTTCAAATTCCGCATAATCTGCAAATATATCGTTTTCAACTCTGTAAATGTTGTCTCCCTGAACAGGTTCTCCCGTATATCCGAGATTGCCCCAACCGAAAATACTTCTCATACAGAAAAAATTTTCGTCTAAAAGTTTGCGGATAACAGCCTCGTCAATATCATCTTTGCTTTCTTCGGAAAGCTCTGTTTCCGAAACAGCTGTATCATCAGTACTTTCATTATTCTGTTCCGTAATCTGTATTTCTGAAACTGTTATTTCAGCAGCGCTTTCACTGCTCTGTTCCGTTAAATTTGTTTCCGAAGCGGAAGTGTCAACAACATTGTAATCTCCGTTGCCTGTATTGATTTCCTTACAGCCGCACAGCATAACAGCTGCCAGTGCAGCTAAAAATATCTTCTTTTTCATTTTGACCTCATTGCCTTTCAAAAAATAATTTTTACTTTTCACAGCAAGGTGATTCCTGCTGTAATTTTACTTCCAATTCAAAGTCAGCGTGAACAGCTTCAACCTTATTGCGTATATCGAGAAAAATCTCTGCGATCAAAGGGTCAAAATCCTGTCCGCTGCCATGCTCTATGATATCAAAGCATTTGTCAAGAGGCATCGCCTCACGGTAACAGCGCTTTTCAGAAACCGCGTCAAACACATCAGCAACCGCCATAATTCTTGCACACAGCGGTATTTCCTTTCTTTTTAAGCCATCGGGATAACCCTTTCCGTTCCATTTTTCATGATGATATCTTGCAACCTCAAAAGCCATTTTGCGGTATTCCTCATTACCGAGGTTACGGAAAGTCTCTCTGATAATATTTCCGCCGTTTTCAGCGTGAAGCTTCATTGCAGCAAATTCCTCATCGGTAAGCCTGCCAGGCTTTTGCAGGATAGCGTCCGGAACCGAGATCTTTCCGATATCGTGCATAGGCGCCGATTTTATCAGATTTGTGATGTAATCTTTAGTCAGCACCTCGCTGTAATATCCCCTGTCCCTGAGCTCCTCGGCAATAAGCTGTACATAACGGCTCGTCCGTTTGATGTGACCGCCTGTGCTGTTGTCGCGGTTTTCGATAAGGTTTGCAAAGCTCATGACTGTTTCACTGTGCATACGGGAAAGCTCCCTTAATGCAGGGTCCTCGGAATTCAAATAAACGCTTATGATAAAAATTGTTACTCCTATACTTGAAATAAGAGTCTCAGGGAAAATCATCTGTATTCCCGTTACCGTTGCCAAAACCAGAAGATATGTAAATATACCTGCCCGTTTGTGCCGTTCAATATAATTCCACCGTTTAAAAAATGCGGCTATGGTCATAATAATGTATACCGCCGCCATAATAAAGCAGGTGTAAACCGATACTCCCATGGAATAATTTGTAACCGTACCCTTTATATATTCAAGAGAACCCATATTGCAAACAACAACAATCAGGTTTATTATAAAAGGTAAAAAAATAAGCATTTTTTCACGTTTTAATTTCGGATATGCGCCTGTAATAAACAGCATATACAGGAACAACACAAAAATTACCGAATCAATACTGATAAGGAAAAGTGCATGCAGTATCATATTCAGAACAGGCGGAATCGTATCAAGATGATTTACCGTATATGCGGTAGCACCGTCAAGAAGCACACTTGCAATGACAAGTAAAAGCATTGCACTAAAAGGCGTTTCATTCATTTTGCGAATATATTTTTTGCACTCTCGCAGATATATGAAAGCTATGTACAAAAGCACCAAAAGGCATCCGATTTGCATTTTGCAGTGTTCCATTATAATTCTCCCAATACTTCTCCCATTTTAATAGATATGCTTAAAAATAAAGCTTGACCTTCAAATAAAATTTTCCGAAGCAAGCCATTCTTTGGCTTTCTCAAAATCGTTTATAAAATCAAGCGCAAAGGCAGCCTGCGCAAGTGCCGATTTGATTTTACGTTTTGCGGCTCGGTCAGTTCCTACAAAAACTACTCTTGTAAAACGCTTTCCGCCGTTCATAAGTTTTTCTGCAATAGCAGATATCAGCTTGTCACTGGCTTCGGTCTCATCAAGATTTATCGCAATCAGCGACGGCATCGACGGTCTTTTGAATGTCAGATAATCATTTTCAAGCTTTTCAACGGCTATATCCGTATAACTGTAAATACCGTCCAGATGCTCAAACCATATTTCGCTGCCGCCAAAATACATGCTGAATGATTTTTTCTTGACCCCCGGAAGCTCTTCTGCCGGAATCATATTCATTACTATACTCCTTTTAAAAGGTCACTGTGTAAGCTTTTCAAGTTCAACAGCCATGGCTTTGATATTCTTGACCATTTCACCAAGAGTTTCAGTACCTGCACCGTTTTCCTCAATAGCCGCAGCCATGTGCTGAACAGCTCCGCAGTTGTTTTCGATATTTCCGCTTACACTGACAAGCTTTTGCGAAACATTTTCACCGCTTTCCGCAACGCTTGCAATAACGTTGTTCATTTCTGAAATATTCTTTGAAATCTCACCGTTGGAAACACTTATCTGCCCTGCGGAATTTTTCATCTGCTCCATACTTTTCATACCCTCTCGGGTAAGAACTGCATTTTTCTCCATAGCGGAAACTGTTCCGGAAATATTGTCCGTGACCTGAGAAATTATTCCGCCAATATCGGCAGCAGCTTCCTTTGTCTGCTCGGAAAGCTTTTTTATTTCGGAAGCAACAACGGCAAAGCCCTTTCCGTGTTCTCCTGCGTGAGCAGCCTCAACCGAAGCGTTAAGAGCAAGGATATTTGTCTGCATTGAAATATCTGTAATGACATCAGCAATTTCAACAATTTTTTTAGACTGCTCCGAAAGTCGTGAAATTATCTCCTTGCTCTCGTCAGTACCCTTGCATATTTCATTCATGCTTGATACCGCAAGAGACATATTTCTGTCGTTGTCTGCGGTAATTTCATCTGCATGTCTGGTAAGCTCAGCAATTTTTCCGCTCATTTCCGAAAGATTTTTCAGATTTTCGGAAATAACGCTCATATTTTCTTCAACAGACTTAATATGCCCGAAATTTTCCTCGCTGTCGCTCATAACATTTTCAGATTCGTCTGCAATACTGCGGTTAGCCTCTGCGGAAGCTGCGGAAATTTTATCAAGCTCCGTAACAGTTTCAAGAAGCTTGTG
>JBJESH010000108.1:0-1113 GCA_051882695.1 Oscillospiraceae bacterium
AATTATAACCGCTGCAGTTCTTACCGCTTTTTCTGCGGCTTTGCTTACAGGCTGCAAGGGCAGTCCTGACGGCGGCAGCACTGCTGTTACCGACAGTGAGGGAAACGTTGATGTAAGTACCGTAAAGTGGCTTCCCGATGTAGAGATACACAACTTTACCGAGCCTGAGATCGGCGAGAAAATTGCAGTTATAACGGTCAAGGACTACGGTGAGATAAAGATCAAGCTTTTCCCTGAGGACGCTGCAAAGGGTGTTGAGAATTTCACAGGTCTTGCGGATATGGGGTATTACGATGAGCTGATCTTCCACAGAATTATTCCCAACTTTATGAATCAGGGCGGCGACCCCAAGGGCAACGGCACAGGCGGAAAGTCCATCTGGGGCGAAAGCTTTGATGGAGGCACTTCCGAAAATCTTTATCACTTTACGGGTGCTGTCGCTTATGCAAACAGCGGCTCTACTGCGACTAACGGCAGCCAGTTCTATATCGTGAACACTCCGGACGGATATATGGAATATTCCTGCGCTGACCTTTATGCAATGGATTCAGAGGAATACAACTGGCCTGCAAACGTTGCTGCAAAGTATGATGAAGTCGGCGGCGTGCCTTTCCTGGACGGCGGCTATACTGTTTTCGGTCAGGTTTTCGAAGGCATGGATGTTGTCCGCGCTATGGCAGAGGTCGAAACCGATGATAACGACAAGCCTCTTACCAAGGTAATGATGGAAAGCGTTCGTATTGAGGAGTATACAGGCGAATAAAAAACAAATGCAGAACGAAAAGCATTTGAAGAACAGCCGGTCCAGCGCAGCTGCGCCGGCGAGGATTTTTAAGGGCGAGAAGCCCTTAAATCGCTCGTTGCAACGAGCGAAATTCCTACTTGCGCCCGCAGGCGCGCCTTTGAAGCGCCTTGCAAGAGAGAGCGTCCTTAACAACGGCGTAAGCCGTTGCAATAAAACAAATGCTGACGCATTTGTTTCCGAGTTTGTTTGGGTCGGCAAATTAAAACAAATGACGGCGCTTTTGTTTCCGATGTTTGCAATTATGAAAAAGATCAATTATAAAGGAAGTTTGCTATGGCTTTAAGAGTTGGTATGGTGTCACTGGGCTG
>JBJESH010000108.1:1213-4332 GCA_051882695.1 Oscillospiraceae bacterium
AATTATAAAGGAAGTTTGCTATGGCTTTAAGAGTTGGTATGGTGTCACTGGGCTGCACAAAAAATCAGGTCGATGCCGAAAGAATGTTATACAAGATACAAAAGGCAGGATATCAGCTTGTAAGTGATGCTGCGCTGGCGGATATCGCTATTATAAATACCTGCGGCTTTATCGAGTCGGCAAAGCAGGAGGCTATTGAGACGATATTTGAATTTGTCGCTCTGAAGAATGAGGGCAGGATAAAAAAGGTCGTTATTACAGGCTGCCTTGCCGAGCGCTACAAAAATGAGGTTTCAGAGCTTATCCCCGAAGCGGACGCTGTTGTGGGCATCGGCTGCAACGAGGATATTGTTTCTGTTCTTGAGAAAATTGCCGCAGACGAACACGTTGAAGTTTTTGACGAAAAGGAAAAGCTTTCTCTTACAGGCGGACGGGTCCTCACAACGCTGTCGTTTTTCTCCTATCTTAAAATTGCCGAGGGCTGCGACAACCGCTGCTCATACTGCGCGATACCGTCGATCAGGGGCAAATTCCGCAGCGTGCCTATGGAAAATCTTATTGACGAGGCGAAAAAGCTTGTACATAACGGTGTCCGTGAGCTTATTCTTATTGCGCAGGATACTACCAGATACGGTATTGACCTTTACGGGAAATATATGCTCCCTGAGCTTCTGACGGAGCTTTGCAAGATAGAAGAACTGAAGTGGATAAGGGTTCTTTACTGCTATCCCGAACGGGTCACCGACGAGCTTCTGGACGTTATGGCAAAGGAAGACAAGATAGTAAAATACATGGATCTGCCTATACAGCATTGTGACGGGGAAATTCTCCGCAGAATGAACCGCAGCGGAGATGAAAAGTCCCTGCGTGAGCTTATCGAAAAGATACGCGCGAAAATTCCCGGAATTATCCTCAGAACAACGCTTATTACGGGCTTCCCCGGTGAGACCGAGGAGCAGTTCGGAAGGCTTGCGGAATTTGTCAGGGATATTGAATTTGACCGTCTCGGCTGTTTCGCTTATTCGGCAGAGGAGGGGACTCCCGCTGCTGAAATGGACGGTCAGCTTGACGATGAGGTAAAGCAGCACCGTGCCGATATTATCATGGAGCAGCAGATGCTTATTGCAGTCAAGAAAAACAACGCTCTTATCGGAAAGACTATTGAGGTCGTTACAGAAGGCTTTGACCGTTACGGCGAATGCTATTTCGGCAGAAGCGCTTCCGACGCTCCCGATATCGACGGGAAAATATTCTTTGCTTCTCCCGATAAAAGGCTTGTGCCCGGAAAGTTTGTGAAAGTAAAGATAAATGATATGCTCGATTATGACCTGATAGGAGAAATTGCCGATGAATCTACCGAATAAGCTTACTTTGCTGAGAGTGATCCTCGTTCCGTTTTTTGTATTTTTTATGCTGACGGATATTGTGCCGTTCAGTCCCGTTTTTGCTCTTGTAATATTTATTGCAGCGTCAGTTACCGACGCTCTTGACGGACACATTGCAAGAAGCCGCAATCTTGTTACTACCTTCGGGAAGTTCCTTGACCCACTTGCGGACAAGGTACTGGTGATCTCGGCGCTTATCTGTCTTAACAGCCGCGGCGTCATCGGTGCTGTTCCCGTTATAATAATTGTTGCAAGAGAGTTTATGGTCTCGGGGCTTCGTCTTGTTACTGCAAATGAGGGTGTTGTGGTAGCCGCAGGCATCTGGGGAAAGCTTAAAACCGCTTTTACTATGGTCGCCGAAGTCGTTATCATGCTGGGTCTTTGCTTTGCTTTTACGGGCAGTGCGGCTGTTATTGCCGATATAGTTTATCAGGTTCTAATCTGGATAGCGACAGTCCTTACTGTTATTTCAGGCGGTGTTTACCTTAAAGGCTACTGGAAATACATTGACGCTTCAAAATAATTTTGTCAGTAATACAGAACAATAAAAAGCCGCTTACGGCGTATCATACCGATTTGTCTGATTGGATCAAAATCAGTGTAATACGCCGTAAGCGGCTTCGTTTTCGTTATGACCTAAAATTGTGTTTATGCTTTGCCGTATGCCTTGGTATTTTTCTCACTTTTTTTCGCATATAAGGCGTATTGCCGTTCTGCTTTCGCCGTCGATAGTAACATTTGCAAATGCGGGATAGCAGACCAGATTTACGCCGATCGGCGCAAGATATCCTCTTGCTATTGCTATTGCTTTTATTGCCTGATTTGCCGCGCCTGCGCCGACTGCCTGAACCTCAACGGATTCGCTTTCGCGCATTACGCTTGCTATTGCCCCTGCAACTGAATTCGGAAAAGACCTTGCTGAAACTTTTAGAACTTCCATTGGTAAAGCCTCCCGGGTATATAAATTAACTTAAAATTGGTAAATATGTTAACGCTATAAGCATTATACAACATATTTAACCGAATTGCAATATTTTTTTAACTATTTTGGAATATCATCTAATAATAAGCCGTTCTATTGCAACACATTTACCACTATTTTGCGTAAATTCAACCAATACGCCGTTGATAAAAGGAGGATTGGTAGACTCAACAAATTTTACGGGAGAGTGGAAACGCTGTTTTTCTATGGCGATCTCGCTTTTTACTCCCAATACGGAAAGCTCCGGACCGCACATTCCTGCGTCGGTGATGTATCCCGTATGTCCGGAAAGTATGGTTTCATCGGCGGTCTGGACATGGGTATGCGTTCCGAAAACTGCAGTTACTTTGCCTGCAAGGTACTGTCCCATAGCTTTTTTCTCGCTTGTGGCTTCGGCGTGAAAGTCCACGAAAATATTCGGTGTATCAATTTCAGCCAAAAGCTTGTCGATGGTAGAAAACGGGTTGTCAATAGCTTCAAGATACACGGTTCCCATCAGGTTTATTACGGCAATCTGGCATTTGCCCATGTCATAAATGCAGACTCCGTGGCCAATGTTGCCATCGGGGAAATTTGCAGGGCGAAGAAGAAATTCCTCGCTTTCCATCATTTCATAAATTTCTTTGCGGCGGTAGCAATGGTTGCCCGTGGTGATGATGTCAACGCCGTGATTAAAGAGGTATTTTGCCGACGAGGGGGTTATACCGTTTCCGTTGGCGCTGTTTTCACCGTTGGCAATAATAATATCAGCT
>JBJESH010000109.1:0-4305 GCA_051882695.1 Oscillospiraceae bacterium
AAGTCCGATAACAATGGAAGGTATCTTCAGAAATTTTGCAATGGACGAACTTCCGTCAACAAAAAAATCCGCACCCTTTACAAGAAGCACAAATCCAACGATCAAAAGAACAAATGACAGTACCATAACAAATATGACCAGCCTTTCCGTTGATTTTATGAAAAATATTTTTTTACAACAAATCACTTATTTTTTATAGTAACACATATTATTTCCGATGTCAATTAAAAAAAATATAAATTATTTTTATTATTGAGAAAATTCTCTTGAAATAAAAGTAAATATATGTTACTATTGTAATATATTTAAAAATAATTTGTGTATTTATATTCCGGCATATGAAGGGAGGATATGCTTTCTTATAGAAGCATTATATATAATGAGCAAAAAACGTAAAAAGAATAAAAATATTTCTTCCGAGGCAAAACGCAGGAAAAGAAAAGCTGCCGCTGCGAGAATACGCGCTTTGCTGGTTCTTGTTCTTATTGTCGGAACGGTTTTCGGCGTGGTACAGCTTAATAAATCTATTGAAGTTCCGCTGACCGTAAATGCGGAAAACTATTACCAGATCACTTCGGAGACCGAAATGACGGACGGTTCAGAAAAGCTTGAAGATACCGATGAGCTTTCTGAAGATGCTTTTGCTGAGCTTAATAATGTCGATCTGTCAAAATACAACATCAAGCAGCCTAAGCTTAGAAGCGAATACCCTATTGATATGATAATCCGTTCAGAATATGCGATAGTTTATGACGTTCAGGCAGACGAGGTGCTTTTTGCAAAAAATGCCGACCAGAAGTGTTATCCTGCCAGCACGACGAAGATCCTTACTTCTTCGGTTCTCCTTGACAATGTGCCGGAGGACTTTCAGTTTATCGCAGGAGACGAGCTTGATTTTGTAAATCCGGAATCAAGTCTTGCACATATCAGCAAAGGGAATATTCTTGACCTTCCCACAACTCTCGACGCAATAATGCTCCCGTCGGGAAATGACGCATCCTATATGGCAGCGGCAAACGCAGGACGTTTAATTGCAGGCAGCGACACTATTCTCCCCGAAAAGGCGGTAGAGACTTTTGTTGACGAAATGAACAAGACGGCTATGCTTATCGGGGCGGAAAATACCCATTTTGCAAATCCCGACGGATTTCACGACGACAACCATTATACCACTGTGCTGGATATGCTGAAAATAACGCTTTATGCCATGAATAAGCCGCAGCTTATGGAAGCGGCAGGCAAAGCTACTACATATGCGACCTTTGTTTCAGGCGAACAGATCTCATGGGAAAATTCAAACAAGCTGCTGCATGAGTACAGCGACTGCTACTATATGTATGCAACCGGCATGAAAACCGGTATGACCGATCAGGCCGGATATTGCGTTGTTGCTACTGCAAGGCGTTTCGATCATGATGTGATTTGTATCGTTTTCGGTTCAAAGGCATCCGATATAAGGTGGAACGATACGATCGCGCTTCTTGACGCTGCTTTTGTACAGATCAGAAACAGGGAAGGAATATAAATGGTTAATATAGGCAATGAATGGGACGAGCTTCTCAAAGATGAATTTCAAAAAGAATATTATTTAAAATTAAGAGAATTTCTGAAGAAAGAATACTTTACATATCATATTTATCCAAATATGTACGATATATTCAATTCATTGAAATATACGTCGTATTCCGATGTTAAGGCGGTAATAATCGGTCAGGACCCTTATCACGGTGCAGGTCAGGCGCATGGGCTTTGCTTTTCGGTACAAAAAGGAACTGCAATCCCACCGTCATTACAGAATATATATAAGGAAATTTATTCAGATCTGGGTATACCTCCCGCAAATCACGGATATCTGAAAAAATGGGCGGATAACGGCGTTCTGCTTATGAATGCGGTTCTTACCGTCCGTGAAGGACAGGCAAATTCGCATAGAGGTATGGGTTGGGAGATTTTTACCGACAGAGTGATAGAGCTTCTCAACCAACGTGAAAAGCCGATAGTTTTTCTGCTGTGGGGAAACAATGCAAAACAGAAAATGCGGCTGATAACTAATCCGAACCACCTGATATTGCAGGCGGCTCATCCGAGTCCTCTTTCGGCATTCAGCGGATTTTTCGGGTGCAGACATTTTTCAAAGGCAAATCAATTTCTTTCCGAGCACGGAATGGAGCCTATTGACTGGCGCGTTGACTGATATTATGGAGGGATAACATGAAAAAGAAAATTTCACTTTTGATCTCGGCGGCAATGATACTTACAATGCTTTCTTCATGTGGCGGCGAAAATAATGATAACACTTCGGGAGAAGCAACGGCAAATACAACAGCTTCAGAAACAGAAAAATCAGAGGCAAATACCGAAGCTGTTGACTTTTTCGGAGAGGGTTACGACCCGTTTGCGGATGATTATGACCCTTACGGCGGAAACGGTGCAGTTGCTGCAGAGCATACTCCGGAAACAAACGGAGAAGCCGATTCTGACAATGGCAGCACAAGTTCCGAAACAAAATCTGAAACGGAAGCCGCAAATCAGGAAACAGCTTCCGTAACAACAGCTAAATCTGAAAATTCAGACAGCAAGCCGGCATCAGACACTTCAAATTCAAAGCAGGAAGATGAAAAATCTTCAAGCGAAGTTTCACTGATCCTTAACACTTCAAACAGCTGGGAAAACGGCAGCAACAAATTCACGCAGATAGACGGCACGGTCAAAAATGATTCAAAGAGTGCAATAGGCAGCTGGACAGTTACGATTAAAGCTGCAAATGGAGTAAGCGTTGACCAGAACTGGAACTGCTCGGTATCTGTCAGCGGCGGAACTCTGACAGTCACTCCCGTTGATTACAACAGCAATATTGACGCAGGCAGTGAGGGAACATTCGGTATGATACTCTGCAACGCAGGCTCTGTTGACAGTTCAAAAGCGACAGTCAAATTCGGTACAATGACCGTTTCAGGCTCTTCCGGAGGAAACAATAACAATAATAACAATAACGGCGGAGGAAGCTCAGTCGGAAACAGCAATCCCGAAATCAAGCAGGCAAAGGACGTTCCTGCCCCTACGACAGACGATTGGCTTCACACCGACGGAAGCAAAATTCTCGACAAGGACGGAAAAGAGGTCTGGCTGACAGGCATAAACTGGTTCGGATACAATACCGGTACAAATACCTTTGACGGTTTGTGGGCGTGTGACCTGAACACTTCAATTTCTGCAATTGCCGACAGAGGCTTCAACCTTCTTCGTATTCCCATTTCTACCGAACTTATCAAAAACTGGTCCAACGGAAATTATCCCAATGCCAATTTCAATCAGGCGACCAATTCATATCTTGTTGGAATGAACAGCCTTGAAATTTTCGATTACGTTGTTGGTCAGTGCCGTGCAAACGGTATAAAAATAATGATCGACATTCACTCCGCACAAACTGATGCTATGGGTCACATGACAAACACATGGACAAACGGCAATATCAGCGAGCAGGATTTCTTAGACTCTCTTGCCTGGATGGCTGCAAGATACAAAAACGATGATACAATTATTGCTTATGACCTAAAAAATGAGCCTCACGGAAAGGCAAACGAGTCTCCCCGTGCAAAATGGGATAATTCAAAAGATTCCGACAACTGGAAATACATAGCCGAAAAAGCAGCAAAAGCTGTTCTTGACAAAAATCCAAATGTTCTTGTAATGGTAGAAGGTATTGAAATTTATCCTACCGATACAAAGTCAAACGGTAATTTCACTTCAACAAACATGGGAGATTATTACTGTACATGGTGGGGCGGAAATCTCCGCGGTGTAAAGGATAATCCTATAGATCTGGGTCAATATCAGAACAAGCTTGTTTACTCTCCTCACGACTACGGACCTACCGTATATGAGCAGCCGTGGTTCAAAGGCAGCTATACATTTGACAGTCTTTACAACGATTGCTGGTATGATAACTGGTTCTATATTCAGGATCAGGATATTGCTCCACTGCTGATAGGTGAATGGGGTGGATTTATGAGAGACCCAAATCTTAAATGGATGACATACCTCAGAAAACTTATAAAAGACAATAAGATCAACCACACTTTCTGGTGCTTCAATTCAAATTCGGGCGACACAGGCGGACTTGTTCTTGATGACTTCACCACATGGGACGAAGAAAAGTATGCATTTGTCAAGGAGGTTCTTTGGCAGCAGAACGGCAAATTTGTCGGACTTGACCACGAAATTCCTCTTGGTGACAACGGAATAACTCTTTCAGAAGCAAAATAAAATTTGTCATACTAAAAACCATTTAAAAACTGTACAAAA
>JBJESH010000110.1:0-4295 GCA_051882695.1 Oscillospiraceae bacterium
TCCTGCATAAGCTCAACAGGCTTCTCGCCTTTCATTTTTACTGCAATATATGATTTTTCGCCGCCGTTGACTGTGACCCGTCCCTTATATGCTGAGGTCAGCGCTTGTATCTGCTCCATATCCGCTGATTTAAGATAGAAAAACATTATGCCGTTTTTCTGGGATATTTCCGTTATGGTAAGCTCGCTTGCCATGTTCCTTGTCAGCGCTACGCTGATAAGTCCCTGAATGGCTTTCGGCGGTTCGCCGTAGCGGTCGATAAGCTCGTCTATCAGATCCATGCTTTCTTCATTTGTACGCAGGGACGCTATTTTTCTGTACATATCAAGTCTGCCTGCAAGGCTTTCGATATAATTTTCGGGGATATGCGCTTCTATCTGGATATCGATAAGGCAGTCCTCGGGTTTGGGAGGCGGAAGCTCGCCCTTTTCTTCGGCGATGGCTTCGCTGAGCAATTGCAGGTACATATCATATCCGACTGCTTCCATATGTCCGTGCTGCTTTCCGCCAAGTATTGAGCCTGCTCCGCGAATTTCAAGGTCGCGGAGGGCTATTCTGAAGCCGCTGCCGAACTGGGTGAATTCCCTGATGGCATCAAGTCTGCGTGAGGCTATTTCCGTAAGAGCCTTGCCCCGTCTGAATGTAAAATATGCAAAGGCGCGGCGGCTGGAACGTCCTACACGGCCTCTCAGCTGATACAATTGGGAAAGTCCCAGATTGTCGGAATCCTCGATAATAAGGGTATTGACGTTAGGGACGTCCACGCCCGTTTCGATAAGTGTTGTACACACGAGAATATCTATTTCATGCTCGATAAGCTGCCGCCATATTTCCGACAGGCGCTCCTCGCCTATCTGACCGTGGGCAACGCCGATTCTTGCATCGGGGATAAGCTCCTGAATTTTTGCGGCGCACATATCTATACTGTCGATGCGGTTGTGGATATAGTATACCTGACCTCCGCGGCGCAGCTCTTTAGTAATTGCCTGTGCGATCACGCCCATATTATGCTCGATAACATAGGTCTGGACGGGGTGGCGGTCAACGGGTGGCTCTTCGATAACGCTCATGTCACGGATTCCGCTCATTGCCATGTTGAGGGTACGGGGTATAGGTGTTGCGGAAAGAGTCAGCACATCGACTCCTGCGAAGGCTTCCTTGAAGCGTTCCTTATGGGCGACTCCGAAGCGCTGCTCCTCGTCGATTATAACAAGACCTAAGTTGAGGAATTTGACGTCCTTCTGAACAAGGCGGTGAGTGCCGATTATCATATCTATCTCGCCCCGTTTAAGCTGGCGGAGTATTTCCTCCTGCTGCTTGGGGGTGCGGAAACGGGAGAGAAGCTCTATTTTCATGGGGAAATGCTCGAACCGTTTCAGGGCGGTCTGGTAGTGCTGCCATGCAAGTACCGTTGTGGGGGCAAGTATTGCGCACTGCTTGCTGTCCTCCATACATTTGAATGCCGCACGGAAAGCCACCTCGGTCTTGCCGAAGCCTACGTCGCCGCAGAGAAGTCTGTCCATGGGGGTAGGCTTCTGCATATCCTCCTTTATCTCCTGAATGGAGCGGAGCTGGTCGTCGGTCTCGGTATAAGGAAATCTGGATTCAAAATCGTGCTGCCAGTCGTCGTCCTCGGAAAAGGCAAAGCCGGGAGTCTGGCTCCGCTTTGCGTAAAGCTTGATAAGCTCGTCTGCCATATCCTTGACGGCTTTCTTGACGCGGCTTCGGGTCTTCTGCCACTCCATTGAGGAAAGCTTGTTGAGCTTTACGGAGCCGTTGTCACGGGGTCCGATATATTTTGACACCATATCAAGCTGGTTTACGGGGACGTAAAGCACATCTGTCCCTGCATACTGAATGGTGATGTAATCCTTTGTGATGCCTTCCATTTCAAGCTTTCGTATGCCTGCAAATCTGCCGATGCCGTGGAGTGCGTGTACGACAAGGTCGCCTGCGGCGATATCCGAAAGGGATTTTATCTCCTCGCCCTTTTTGGCTTTTTTGAACTTCTTTTTGGAGGTCGCTGCTCTTGCCTGAGTTATAAGCACGGTCTTTATATCGGGGTAATCATAGCCTGAGCTTACGCAGCCTGTTGTCAGCAGGACGTGTCCCTTTGACGGTACGGAATCCGCTGTCATCACAGAGCAGGAGACGCCTTCGTCCTGAAGGTCCTTGGCGATAATGGGCAGAGTTTTTTCCGAGCCTGCCATGACTATTGCCGAATAGCCGTTTCCGCAGTAGGAGTTAAGATCCTCGATAAGCTGGCGTATCTCGCCGCCCCATGGAGCAGTCTGATTCGCTGTTGCGGAAATAAGCTTTTTGAATTTCAGGTCTGCGCCTCGGAGAAAGGTATCAAAATGCAGCAGAGGGAAACGGGCTGCTTTTGAGTACACCTCGCCGAGATCGGACATATAGCCTTCAAGTCCCTTGCAAAGCTCGCCTGCTTCAAGGAGAAGCTTTACATCTTCGGCGTGGTGAGCCATGGCGCTGCGGGATTTTTCAAGGCAGTTGTGGTATTCGCAGAAAACAACGGGAGTTTCCTCGGTCAGATAATCGAAAATCGTTCCCGGCTTTTCGTATGCAAGGGGCAGGTATTTGTCGATATCGCCAAGCTCAAGGCCTGTATTCACACGGTCGATATCCCTTGTGATATTGTTTCTTACAAGCTCGGCACGCTTGCCTCTTGCCGCTTTGGAAAGCTTTTCAAGTGCTGAAACAAGCGCTTCGGGACTGTCAAAAAGTGTCTCTGCGGCAGGAGATATTTTTACCGTTTCCACCGGGTCGGTGCGGCGCTGGGTCTCCGGGTCGAAGTATGAAAGGGTGTCTACCTCGTCGCCCCAAAGCTCCATACGGACGGGGGCTGTGCTGCCCACGGGGAAGACGTCGGCTATTGCTCCGCGGACAGAGAACTGGCTTGCGCCTTCTACCTTATCGCATCGGGTATAGCCTGCGGCGACAAGTCTGCGTGCTAAAACTTCAAGGTCGATTTCGCCGCCGCTTTCAATGGTGACGGTTCTTAAAAGGAGGATCTCACGGGGGAGAGTTGCCTGCATTACCGCTTCCGCGGAGGCGCAGACGAAGATGCTTTCGCCCTCGGCAAGGCGGCTCAGGACTCCCAGACGGGTATGCTCATACTCACGGGAGACGGTCTCGACTGCTGTAAAGGTGAAATCCTTTGCAGGATAGACAAAGGCGCAGCTTTCCCCTGTCATGGCGCAGATATCCGCAGCAAGTCGGTTCGCGGCGGCTTCGCTGTCGCAGATAAGCAGCACGGGGTTATTATTGCGCAGTCCTAAGGCGAACTGAGCTTTATGGATACCCGAAATCCCCGACACGGAAACGGGGGTCTGCCCGTTTTTTACGGCGTTCAGCATATCGCGGTACGGGGTGAAATTTTCTATTGCGGTTTGAAAAATGTTTGACATAAAAATAACCTCTGAAAATTAATTCGGAATTAGGAATTCGTAATGCGGAATTAAAACAAATATAAAGTGAAAAATCGTAAAACATCGGGTGGTTGTGTTTTTAGGGACGGGGAACCCGTCCCCTACAAAAATAAATGCGTTAGTGTTTGTTTTAATTCCGAATTCCGCATTCCGAATTATGAATTAAACTTGTTCATCGCCTCGTCGGTCTTGCCCTTTACCATAAGCTCAAGAGAAGCCACAGCTTTGTCTGTACCCTCGTTCATCTTTTCCGTTTCCTCCTTGGTGAAATGGGAAAGCACCCAGTCTGCAAGGTCGTAATCCTTATGCGGCTTTTTGCCTACGCCTATTTTGATGCGGGGAAAGGTGTCAAAGCCTGTCAGATAGATTATTGATTTGATTCCGTTGTGGCCGCCGTCCGAGCCTTTGCGGCGGATCCGGATAAAGGACGGTTCAAGGCTTATATCGTCGTAGCAGACAATTACATTTTCCGCAGGAATTTTGTAAAAATTCATTGCTTCAACCACGGCTTCGCCGCTGTTGTTCATATATGTGGTAGGCTTCATCAGCAGGCAGGATACTCCGTTTACGGCAGCATCGGCTGTAAGAGACTTGAAGCGAATTTTTTTCAGCTGTACGCCGCACTTTGCCGCAAGCTTGTCGAGGGTCATAAACCCTGCGTTGTGGCGTGTGTTTTCGTACTTCTCCCCGGGGTTGCCCAGTCCTACTATGATATACTCCGGTTTAGCGCCCGTGGGGGTTTCCTTTTCCTTGCTTATCTGATTGAAAATATCGAAAATGCTCATTTTGTTTATTTTTCCTTTCTTTTGTAAACGGGGATATGTATTTTATTTTTCGGATGGATAATAT
>JBJESH010000111.1:0-4289 GCA_051882695.1 Oscillospiraceae bacterium
CATTTCCAGTTCACTGTTTAGACCTTCAAGGTCGATATTGTCGTCATAGTGCTTCATAAGCACTGTAGTTGAATCCATAGCGTCGTTTTCAAGTGCTTCAAGAGAGTTGAAAGCGCTTCCGCCGTAGGAATCAAAATCCGAAGCGGCGATGACCTGCTTTACAAGCTCGTCGGGAGAGCCCCAGCCCTCGGCTTCTGTGCAGACCTTTTCGTTTATGTGGTGGACATAAAGCGGAATGTCCGCATTTGCGGCATAGCTGTCCCACCACTTTACGATCTCTGTAAAAGGTTCTTCATTATCGGAAATAGAGCCTTCGGCTTTGAGCATGATAAAATCCGCATAGCCGTTTTCAATATAGCTTACAGTATCGGCGTATCCGTCTGTAAGCGCCTCAAAATCGACCTCGGTTTCGGAGCCGTTTTCATCTGTGGTATAGTTTGCCCACACATCGTTCAGGGAAATTCCAACCGGAACGGTATTGTTGGTACGTCTTACTGCGTCGGCTGCAAGGCTGAAAACATAAGCGCCGTTATCAAGAAGCCAGTTTTCATAGCCGATGCCGGAACCGTTGCGAACGTAATCGTCAAGGGAAGTATTATTTTTAGCCGAATAATAGCCGTCAAAAATAATTCCGTCTACCGGGTACTTAACCGTAAAGCTGTGTACGGCAATCGCAAGCCGGTCGATACGGGACTGAAGCTCGTTGTCCTTGAGTCCGTCCAGAACTAAATCAATGCTGAAGTTCAGATAGACGTAAAAGCCCCGTTCCTTTGCGCTGTCAATAGCATATTCTATCAGCGGACGTTCAACGGTTTCGTTCATATCCGTACTGTAAAACGTCTCGCCGTTATGATCTGTATTTATTATAATTGAATTCAGGCGGTTTTCCTCGGCGGTATCAAGCATTTTTTCAACGCTTGCTATGATCTGCTCTTCATCAGGAGTATTGCCCTCTTCATCGGGAGCGCCGAAGTCAATCGTCGGGGTAACATAAACGCCCCTCATATTTTCGGGGAAGCTGTACATTGCCGAAAATTCAGGCTCGGTAAACTGCGGCAGTTCCTCATCTCTGTTGATTTCCGGTTGGGGTTCGATAACGGTTATCTGCCCGTTGTTTTCCTCCGCTGAGGCAGTAAAGCTGCCGAGTATTGCCAAAAAATCTGCCGAAAATGATGCAGACATGGCAATAGCCGTTATCAGACCGAGAATTCTTGATCTTTTTCTTTTCAATTCCCGCATTCCTTTCTTTTTCTGTTCTGTGTTCTACATTTTTATTTTTCTATATTTTTGATTTCTTTATTTACCTGAGCCGCTACGTCCGATGACGGATTAAACAATGAGTCGTACCGGTATATTGCCACTCCGCCGTAATTTCCGAGAGACTCGGCAAGCTTCATTTGTCGTGAAATGATGTCACTGTTATTGAGCCATTCGTTTTTGCCGCTGCCTGCATAGCCGTCCTCGGCGCCGATCTTGTACGCTGCAAGACCGATAACAAGCTTGACCTTTTTCGTTTTTACCATGCTGCTCCACAGGGAAATAACGTCTGAATAGGGGAGAGCTGCATTGTCAAATCCGAAATAAACCTGCGGCAGGATATAGTCGCAGTAGCCGCTTTCGGCGCACCATGTTTTAACGTCCGCATAAAGCTGGTTGTAGTTGTTTTCAACGCTGCCCTGCGGAGAAATACCGAAAACAATGGAACTGTTTGCGTTATGCGCCGCTTTGTAAAGCTTCTTCACCATTTTGTTCACGTTGGAAATTCTCCAGTCGGAAAGTGAAAGCTCTGTACCCGAAGCGGCATAGGCTTTGCTGTCAAAAGATTTGTCTGTGGTGGGGTAAAAGTAGTCGTCGATCTGTATTCCGTCAACGTTATAATTAGCTGCAATCTCTGTTATTCCCGAAGCGATAAGGTCGGTCACCTCGCTGTAAGCAGGGTTGAGATACCACCTGTCGCCGGATCTCACGATATATGTACCGTTATATTTTTCGCTGTCGTACCATTTTTTTATAGTGTAGCTGCTGTCAATATTCTGAAGCTGAGACGAGGTCATAAGCCGCATAGGGTTTACCCATGCGTGGATAGACATTCCTCGCTCATGGGCACAGTCGATCATGACCTGCAAAGCGTCAAAGCTGTTTTTCGTACCGATAGTGCCGTCAAACTGTTCTCCCGACGGGAAAAACTCGGAATCATAGTAAGCGTCGCCGAAAGCCCGCACCTGAACATAGATCGTATTAAATCCCAGATCGGAAATGTTATCGAAGTATTTTTCTATGGATTTTCTGAAAGAGCTTTCGGACTTGTTTCTCAGTATAGAGCCGTACTCAAGATATGTTATCCAGAAGCCCTTCTGCTCGCCGAAGTTCAAGGCATTGTAGCTGTTTGAGCCGTAAAACGCCGCTGTTTCCTGCACAGCTTTAGATGTTGTTTCGGGAGGACTTTCCGACTGAATGGTAAGCGCCGAAGTTGTTTGAGATGTTTCTTTTTTTGTGGTCAGGGAAGTCGCTTCCGTTTTTAGCTTTGTCGTTTCTTCGGGATTTTCCGTGATTTCTGCCGCAGCGATCATTGTTTCCGAAACGGCGTACGCTGTTTCTGTCGATTTCTCCGAGGCTGATAATGTTTCAATTTCCGAAGCCGCAGTTTCCTCTGTTTTCCCTGTACTTCCGACAGTTTCCGACATTTTGACGGATGAAACGCTTTCCTCCGTTGACGGAAGGATAACCGAAACGGTTCCTTCTTCGGCGGGTGAAACGGGCGCTTCTTCCGCAACCGAACGGCAGCCTGTTATAAGCATAGCGGAAGCAAGAATGAACAATAAAAAGCTGTGCTTTGGACGATAATGCATTTTAACCTCTTTTCCTGTTTCGACAATTATTAGATACAAAGTAATTATATAACACTTTTTACATAAAGTCAATTACACAACGGTTAAAATCCTGTATTAAAGGCTGAAAAATTTTGGCATTATATCCATAAAATTATATTCTGTGGGTTCTCCGTTTTCATTCCGCAGAATGATTCTCAGCTTAGGGGCAAATTCGCCCATGACCTGACGGCAGATGCCGCATGGATAGGTTTCTCCGCCGCCGGAGGAAACTATTGCTATTGCTTCAAAGTCACGGTATCCCTCAGAAACTGCCTTGAAAATAGCGGTCCTTTCCGCGCAGTTTGTTGCGCCGAAGCTTGCGTTTTCAACGTTGCAGCCTGTAAAAACCGTTCCGTCGGAGCATAGAAGGGCAGCTCCTACCTTGAATTTTGAATACGGCGCATAAGCGTTTGCCATTGCTTTGTCCGCAATTGCAAGAAGTTCTTTATCGGTCATAGTGATTTCCCTTTCCAAATTATAATAGCCGGCTTATGTATTTCATATTATCTGTATCGGGAGAAATGTGCGGCGCTGCCGTTATCTTGATTTTATCCAGTTTACAGCCATGCCGAACCAGCGTCCGCAGTCGGGATTGATGTGTCCTTCATAGCCTGCGGTGGAGTCATCACAGAGAGAAAGTCCGTGTACGCCGCTTTCAAAAATGTGACAGGCAAACGGAATGTTGTGTTCTGCAAGTGCCGAAGCGAAAAGCAGAGTGTTTTCCACAGGTACGCAGCCGTCATCGGAGGTGTGCCAGAGAAATACCGGAGGAACATCCGATGTGACCTGCTTTTCAAGGGAAATAAGCTCCATGATGTCCTTGGGATAATCTGCGCCTGCAATATTCACTATTGAGCCGTCGTGCCGCTTTTCTCCGGAAGTTATGACCGGATAGCAAAGCACTGCACCGTTTGGTTTGTAAAGCTCATTGTTACCGCCAAGTACGCCGTTTATGAAGGGTTTGTTCCAGTGTACGGCAAGGCTTCCTGCAAGGTGTCCGCCTGCTGAAAATCCGCATATCATAATTTTATCCGGGTCTACTCCAAGTGCTTCGGCATTGCTTCTCACATAAGCCATTGCGCTTGCCGCTTCAAGCAGGGCAGTAGGAAATTTTTTATTCACACAGCTATACCGCAGAACAAACGCAGGTATACCAAACGCTGCAAAACGCAGTGCAACAGGCTCTGCCTCTCTTACCGAGCAGTATTCATATCCTCCGCCGGGGCAGATCATTACGGCAGGACGCTGTTTAAGTTCAATGTTGTCGTGCTTTACAAGTGTGTACAGATCAAGTTCGGCGCAGCAGCCGCTGGGGTCAAGTCCTGCCTTTTCATAAGGCACGGAAAGTTTTACGGTTTTCTTTTCCATATTATATTCCTTTCAAATGTTATTCATTCTGATTTGCTGAGTAATACTAAT
>JBJESH010000112.1:0-4284 GCA_051882695.1 Oscillospiraceae bacterium
GCATCTGCCTTACAAGCAGAGGGTCATAGGTTCGAGCCCTATTGTTCCCACCAAATGGCCTGGTAGTTCAGCTGGTTAGAACGCCGCCCTGTCACGGCGGAGGTCGTGGGTTCGAGTCCCATCCAGGTCGCCATATATAATGCGGATTTAGCTCATCTGGTAGAGCGCCACCTTGCCAAGGTGGAGGTAGCGGGTTCGAGCCCCGTAATCCGCTCCATAGGGCGCTATAGCCAAGTGGTAAGGCGTGGGTCTGCAACACCCTGATTCCCCGGTTCAAATCCGGGTGGCGCCTCCAAAAGTCATCGTAAGAAATTACGGTGACTTTTTTTATTTTATGTATTAAAAATATTTTTTCAGCCAAACTATATTTGTAAAATATTAGATTGGAGGAAAATTTAATGAAGATAAAAAGCGCAGTATGGACTATGCTTATATGCAGTGCGGTAACTGCAGGTCTTATTGCAGCTCCGGAAATTGTATTAAAAAATATACCAACAGCAAAAGTAGTTGAGATTGAAAAAATACAGCATATTGATGCGATATCACTGTCGGGAACTATCATAAAAAATATTCGTGATGATGAGTTTATAGTTCAGATTTACGTTCCTGAACAGGATATAAGTAAAGTCGAACTCGGACAAAAAGCTGAAATTACCGGAGTAGCATTTCCCAATTTGACATATGATGGAGAAGTTGAAAGCATTTCTGACGTAGCGTCTAAAATTCAAGTGGGAAATACCCAGAAAACTTCGGTAGAAGTAAAAGTGAAAATTAACGAACCAAATGAAATATTAAAGCATGGCTATACTGCTGAAGTAAAGCTAATTACTTCACCCCCTTGTACAATGAATATTGTTCCATATGAAGCTATTAATCAAGATGAAAACGGAGAATATGTGTACATCCTAAAAAATGGCAGGACGGAAAAACGTTATGTTGAAACCGGAACTGAATTAAGTGACGGAGTTGAATTGAAAACATTGATTATGGATAATGAATATATTGTCACGGTTGATGAGGTTATCGAAAATAATTCGTCTGTAAAAATAGCTGATTAGGAGATATAATATGCGAGAAATAATTTGCACGGGTTTTCGCAGTTTGCTTTCCGGCAAAATCCGTTCACTTCTTACTATTACAGGAATTGCGGTAGGTGTAATGTCTGTTGTGATTATATCGTCTATAGGAGAGCTTGGAAAGTTATCAATTAACAATGAGTTGTCAGGAATGGGAATGGATAGTCTTGTAGTTTCAGCCCAGTCAGGAGCTGTAAATAAGCTTACTGAAAAAGAACTTGAAAAGATCAAATCATTGAACATGGTAAAAAATGCAATGCCATTAATGAGTATAATTACCGAAGGAACTATCAAGGGTACTAAAGTAACGTGTATGGCATGGGGAGTAAATGAAGACGCAGATAATGTAATTGATCTTGAAGTAATACATGGCAGACTAATTAACAGGGGAGATATTGCCGAAAAGAAAAATGTGTGCGTTATAGATGAATCAATTGCTGTTGAGCAATATAAACGGAGCAATGTTATAGGAAAAAATATAACAATAACCATTGGCACAACTCCGATAAATTTTGAAATTATCGGAGTTGTTAAAAATGGTGTAAATACAATTCAAAGTATGCTGGGTGGCTTTATTCCGGATTTTATATATATACCATACTCTGTAATGCAAACGAATTTAGGAAAAAATACTTTTGATCAGATAACCGTTAAGCTTAATGATAATTCCCAAAGTAAGCTTGCCGCAGAAGATGTAAAAAATGCTCTTTCTTATGAAAATAATCCAAATGATTATTCTGTTGATAATCTCTTGAGTCAGAAAGAAAAAATGAGTAATATTCTATCTATTGCAACTATTGCCTTGTCTGCTGTAGCAGGGATAAGCTTGATCGTTTCGGGAATATCAATAATGACCGTAATGCTTGTTTCAGTTAATGAACGAACTCGCGAAATAGGGATAAAAAAATCAATAGGTGCAAACTGTATAACAATTCTTATAGAATTTTTAGCAGAATCTGAATTAATATCGTTGATAGGAAGCTTATTTGGTATATTACTCGGCATATCAGTTTCTTGTGTGATTTTCATTGCAACAGGAGGTCCTTTTTTAATAAGCTGGAAGCTATGCGGAATAATAATGCTGATATCTATGTTAATTGGAGGAGTGTTCGGAGTATATCCGGCTTTTAAGGCATCTTCTTTAAATCCTGTTGATGCGTTGAGACATGAATAAGAAACACCGGCAAGGATAAGTTATCTTTGCCGGCATTTTTTATTTTTCTTTAGGCTTTTTAGTATTATGAATATTTGCAAGGGGAGAAGCGTCCATAGCTTCTTTAACTGATTCATTTGAAATATGAGTATATATTTCAGTAGTAGAAATACTTTTATGTCCAAGTATTTCTTTAAGAATAAGAGTATCTACATTTCCGTGCTGGTACATGAGAGTAGCTGCCGTATGTCTGAGCTTGTGTGTAGAATACCCCTGATTATCAAGATTGCTGTCTTTCAGGGCATTATCAACGATCTGCTGAACACGTCTGTTAGTTATTCTCGTACCTCTTTTACTTAAAAATAAGGCATTCGGTTCGATCGGAGACGGTTCTCTTTCTTTTATATATTGAATTATAGAATCGGCACAAGCGTCATTAATATGAATAATACGTTCTTTATTACCTTTTCCAAGCAATCTCATTGTTCTTTCATCAAGATTTACATCCTGCATATTTAAGCCTACAAGCTCGCTTAAACGCATTCCGCAGTTGATAAAAAGCGTTATTATGCAGTAATCTCTGTAATAATAAGGGTCGTCGGTATTCATATTTTCAAGCAGCTTAACACTATCATCAAGCGTCAGGAACTTTGGAAGATGCTCATGCATTTTAGGATAATCAACATCTTTTGTAGGGTCATCGGGAATCAGATTTAAGTCGCGGTGAAGACATTTATAGAAAACTTTGAGCGAAGCCAGTTTTCTGTGTCGTGTTTTAGCGGTATTACTGCGTTCCGTTGCGACATAACTAAGATAATTAAGAATGTCAAGCTTCGTAAAATTTTTTATAAGCTCAAGAGGCACATCTGATATAGTAATTTCATTCATTGGAGTTTTAGGGTCAATATTACCTTTCGTGAGCTTAACATATCTTAAAAACAGCCGTAAATCAATATAATATGATTCAAGAGTTCTTTCTGCTTTAATTTTTACTACTCGCTGATAAGTAAAAAATTCATTCAAATAATTAGGACATTCTTTGGGATTGATTTTCTGAGCCGTAATAATACACCCCATTTTTCGCATAATGTAATTAATATTGTGTACATTAATTGTAAACCCAAATTTTTTTTTTGTCAAGGTATAGAATTATAAAAAAAGATATGTTATAATAAGATAATCATTGTTACAGGAGTTGATATAATTGGCAATAAAATACAACCGTGAAAAGCTTGGTAATGGTATTCATTATACATCAATTATTAATAAGCGACAGAAAACCAATACTATAATTATCCACTTAGTTACAGAGCTTTCATCTGAAACAGCTTCACTTAATGCTATTATACCCTATATTCTTGCCGGAAGCAGTAATATTTATCCAACAATTACTGATTTAAACAAAAAACTTTCTGAGCTGTACGGTGCAGTTGTTAAAGGGTCTGTTTCAAAAATCGGAGACAGCCAGACTTTATCTTTGATGGCAGGCTGCATTAATAACCGTTATACATTTGATGGAGAGCAGATCACTGAAGAAATTACAAAAGTTTTGTCTGACTGTTTGATAAATCCTCACATCGAAAACGGAGGATTTTATGAAAAAGATTTTGAACTGAAAAAGCAGGAACTTCTTGACGATATAGAAGCTGAAATCAATGAAAAACGTTCATATGCCTTCAAACGTGCGAATCTGAACATTTTTAAGGATGAGCCTGCTGCTGTTTCCGTAAAAGGTGACAAGTCTCATGCGAAGAAAATTACAGCAAAATCAGCATATGAACAGTATAAAATGCTTCTAAAAACCGCACAGGTTGAAATAATATTTGTCGGTGCGGAAGAATCGGAAAGCTGTAAAAAAATATTAACAGAGGCTTTTGCTTCTGTTGACAGAGATTTCGCAGCAGATAATACCTCAGAAAAATCGAAAGTAAAATCCGAAATTTGCAGAGTTACGGAAAAACACGATGTTGCCCAAAGCAAAATGGTAATGGCATTTAAAACCGACTATGAAAATATTGTTGTTATGAAGCTTATGAATGCTGTTTTCGGTGCAAC
>JBJESH010000113.1:0-4260 GCA_051882695.1 Oscillospiraceae bacterium
GTGGAACATCTGCGATGCTGAGGCTTCATATATTTTCCCGTGTGTAGCGAACACTTCCTGCCGCCAGCTCTCACCTGCAAGCCATGCTATAACGCGTGCTTCAATTGCGGAGAAGTCGGCCACAACGAATTTATTTCCGTCTGACGGAATAAAAGCCGTGCGTATAAGCTGGGAAAGGGTATCGGGGACACTTCCGTAGGTAAATTGCAGCATAAAATTATCACTGCTTTTCGCAAAATCGCGTGCAAGTGAGAGGTCATCTATGTACGTCCTCGGAAGGTTTTGCACCTGTATAAGCCGTCCTGCCCATCTGCCTGTACGATTGGCGCCGTAAAACTGGATAAGACCTCTTGCCCTGCCGTCACGGCATACGGCGTTTTCCATAGCGGTGTATTTTTTTACAGAGGACTTGGAAAGCTCCTGCCGAAGCTGAAGAACGCGCTTGACGTTCTCCTGAGGAATACCCTTGTCGAGCATATCCGAAACGGTAGCCTTGCTGAGATTATCAATTTCGGAGTCGGTTTCTGCTTCAAGCCATTTTTTAAGCTGTGAAACAGATTTCGGATTATCAAGCCCGGTAATGCGCATAGCCTCTTCCATGAGCTTAGCATTAATTTTCTCCGAGCAGAAGACCGCGCCGCTTACAAGGTCAAGGTCGAGCCGCACTCCATACGCATTGATACGCTGGTCAAGCTCCCACTGCCGCTGAACGTCATCGGGAACGGGGAACGCAGACAGCTTGCTTTCAACCGACATTTCGGTAACAACGTCCTGTATGCAGTAGCTTATGAAAAGCACCCACTTATCGGGCGCATGGTGAGGGAGATTTCTCGTCCTGTTACCGTTTGCTGATGTCGGCTTGCAGGGTTTGCAAAAATAGGTTATAAGAGCCTTGCCGATGCCCATTTTCTTTTTATCCTGTGGAAGCCCTATTGCATCTCCGATAGCGGCAAGTCCTGAAGGAAATCCGCAGTAAAGTCCGTGGAGCATCGTACAGCGCCATTGTGAGAGCCAGAGGTTTTTGGCAAGCTCCGTAAGGCAAAAGTACTTTGACAGACAATACCACTCAAAAGCGGCGTTGTAGGCGTGTAAAACGCAATCCTGTGAGAACATCAGACCTCTAATCTCTTCGGGGATAATTTCGCCTGCAGTCAGATCAACGATGCGGACGGGTGCGCCGTCAAGGCTGTAAGCAAAGAGGAGAATTTCGAAATCGTCGGACTGCACATATTTGTACAGTCCGGATTTTTGTATATCAACGCTCGAATAGGTTTCGATGTCAATTGAAAGATGGTGCATTTAATCACCTCAGATCAGAATGGTATGTTTGTCATAAAGGGGTCAAACTGCTGAAGCTGCTGCATCGGTGAAACAGGCTGACCATACTGAGGGGGATACTGTGGCTGAGCAGGAGCTGCTTGTGGTGCGTACTGCTGCGGAACGGGAGTCGGCTGCTGAGGTGCAAAAGTCTGATACTGCGGCTGAGGAGCAGCACCCATCGGTGTGCCGAAAGCCTCTGCTGCTGAAACTCTTCCGCCGAGGGGCTCGCCGTCCTCAAGCTTCTGCACGGCGTTAAGTCCGATGCCTACACCCCTCTTTCCGTTGGAATTGTAAGCAAAGAAATTAACGCATACACGGGCATAGCAGCCGCTGTAAACGTCTGTCTGATTAATGATCGGGTTGAGGTTAATATCAACAACCTGCGGAGGCTGCTTGCTTGAAGCGGTAAATACCCAGTGCCCTCTGCACTCTTCTCCGAACGGCTCACCGTTGGGGCGTACTCCATCGCCGTCGTGAACGGCAGTTGCTACAACGGGCGGCATAACTCCGTTCCACTTCTCAGCTACACCTTTCTGCTTTGCGGCGGTGATAGCGGCGTCGATACGCTGCTTTGTTGCGATGTCGGATTTGGGGACAAGAACTGTCACGGAGTATCTTGCCTCTTGTTTGGGATCGTTCGTATAGGGTTCAAAAAGATGTGTATACGAGAGTCTTGCGCGGTCAGTTGTTACTGTTGTTTCTGTTATGGCCATATTAGTTTCCTCCAAACATTTCGTTTATATCGGGTTTATAGGGTTTCCTTTTATCATCAACGGGGGCAAGAGTCGGCTTGCCCTGCGGTTTAACGATCTTGTCACCAATGAGTTCCTCAAGCTTTTTCTTGGTAACAAGCTTCTCAAGCTCGGTAAGCGTAATGGGTTTGCGTTCGTAGAGCAGAGCCTCGTCGTATCCGTTGGATTTGAGGACTTCAAATGCGCTGTCGACGTCTGTAATTTTGCGGTTGCTTCTGCCTTCAACGGCTTTCCAGCCTGTTATATCGGAGCCGGACAAAATCGCATTAAGCGCATATTCTTCGAGGTCGGTTACCCAATTTTTCAGCGTCTGCGCTTTAACGAGCGCCTCTCCGATCTCGGAGTCGGAAAGCAGCTCCTTAGGCATTTTTGCTATATCTTCAAGAGCAAAGAAGTTTTCGGCTCTCGCCCTGCAGGTCGCTTTAGCCTTGCAGAAGCGGCACCAGTCACCGCATTTGAATTCACCGCTGCCATTATAGGCAAGCTCTGCGATGGGTTTTATGCTTTCGCCCCACACGGCAAGAGCAGCCGCGGAGGTCTCCCAGGAAGAAGATCCCTCGCCTGTGCGCGGCTGAACAATATGCAGGAATACATTTTCAATGCAATACAGCATACTGTATTCAGCGATTGCGCCTAAAGCATAAAGCTTTAGCTGAGGGTTGTCCTCCACGCTTACGGGAACGCCTTTGCCGTATTTAAAATCAATAATATGCAAGTTGTTTTTGCATATGAGAACGCAGTCGCTTGTTCCGAAGCCGCCCTGCGCAATGTGGGAATAATTCAGCTGCTTTTCAATTACAACGTAGGGCTTTGTTTTATCATATCTGTGAGCGATCGTCAGTATGAAGTCGAGGTATTCATCGGTACAGCTATCCATTTCCGCGGCGTACAAAGGATTAGCCTTTATTGCGTCTAACGCCTTGGTGTACTTGGATTTAGGCATAACCTCAAATTTTTTACGGAGCTTAAGCTCTGCAAGCTCGTGTGCGAGGGTGCCTTCCGCTGCAAACTCGCTTGGGGTATCGGGCATATTTTCCGTGAGCCTGACGGACGGCGGACAATTGATCCACCGTTTGGCCGCCGAGGCTGATAAAAGAGCGTGTACGTCCGGCATCAGATCTTACCCCCCAAAGCGCGAATACCATTAGCAAATGCAGGGTAGGACTCTTCGGGGAGCTGCTGAATGCTCTGCACCTGCTGAACATTTCCTGCGCTGTCGGTATATGTAAACGAGTGCAGGAGGTTAAGAAGTTCGGTCTGTCTGCCTGCCTCGCATACGGGTCTGCTTGCAAGGGCAAGCTCGTCCTGTGTATATTTGCGAGCAGCGACAGGGGGCGCCTGCTGAACAGGGGGAGGTGTAACAGGTGCGGCCGGCCGAACGGGAGGAGCCTGAACCGGGGCAACAGGGGGAACCTGCGGCACGGAAGCGGCAACGGGAGGAACGATGGGAGCCTGCTGCTGAACGGGGATTACCGGAGCGGAGGGCGCGGTCTGTACGGGTACGGGGTTACTCGGAGAGCCGAGGATCCTTGCGATTTCGATAGCCTGTTCGGGGGACGCTTCAATAGTCATCATGATCATAGTTTTTACCTCTTTCTGTTTGATTTTGATAATTTATTAATCGCTCTTTCAAGCGCTTTATCGGGAATGATTTCGAGGGACTCGGATACAGTAAGCCCAAAAATTTCTGACTGCATATTTGGGGAGAAGTATTCGTTAAGCCATATTTTAACCTCGTTTATTTTGGAATCAGACGCGTATGTGATTATGTGCGCCATGGCTTCGAGCCTTTGTTTACGGCTTCCGTAACGGGCAACCTTGCCAAGATTAAACCACATCTGAGTGCTGTCGTGTACGAAGTTTGCTTCGCAGTTAGGCAACAGGGCAAAGAATGCCGACTCTGATAGGTAGTATAACTGATTTGCTGGTATAGTAAAATTTTTCATTTTGCACCCTCTTATACTTTTAAAATATGTGCTTTCTTGACAGCCCCCAAAATTTTGGGGCTGCCCCCGACCATGCCAAGAAGCTCTTCGTATTCGTCCAGGGTAAGTTTTATCGCAAATGTCTTGACCTCCTTATCCGAAAGGCGTTCAAGCTGCTCTTTAAGCTCTGCGATCTCTTCATCCTTTTCGGCAAGCGCCGCTTCATCGGTCTGCACGGCCACATCAATCGGACGGGACTCAAG
>JBJESH010000114.1:0-4246 GCA_051882695.1 Oscillospiraceae bacterium
CCCTCGGTAACGTCATAAAGGCGGCACAAAAGCTTGATGAATGTAGTCTTTCCTGCGCCGTTAAGTCCCACTACGGAAAGATGCTCACCGGACCTTATCGTTATATTTATATCACGCAGGACGTAATTCTCAGAACGGGGATATTTAAAGCTGACGTGGGAAAATTCGATAGTATGCTCGCCATTTTTAACGGGCTTTGTTCCCTTTGGCATTGCCGCAGGATATGCGGTAAATTCAAGATATCGGTGAGCATAGCTGCAGCGCTTGTAAAGCTCCTGAACCGAGAAAACTATGTCGTACAAGCTCCAGTAAAGCTTAGAAGCGCTGTTTACGCACATCTGAAAATCGCCTATTGTGATAGCCTTTGTGACTGCAAGAAATCCGATATAAAAATAGCTCATACCGTCACGAAGCGCATTCACAGCATTTATCCACATATTATTGGGACGCATTCTGCGCTGCTGACCTTTCCATGCACCGATCATATCATTACCGATGCTTTCCGTTTTTTTACACATCATATCTGCGCTGTCATAAAGACGGATATCCTTTCCGTAGCGGAAATCTGACAGCTGATAGAAGACATATCCCCATACTCTGTTCATTTTTGAAAGGGCAAGGAAGCTTTCCGCTTCGATTTTATTATTCTTGGCATTAAATATAGTGATAAGCACCAGAGATATAAGCTGAACAGGGATAAGCCACGGGCAGGTTATAATGATAAGCACGGTAACGCCAAACAGGACAGCGGTATTTTTGATTATATTGTACATCTGGTCAAGCACACCCACAGCTCCGCCGCTGTACCAGCTCATTCCGTCCTTTGCTTTCGCAAGCTTGTCAAGGGCTTCGGGGTCTTCGGTATGCTCGAAATCCATTGCCATTGTGTGCTTTGATAATTCCGTTTCAAAATACTGATTGAACCATTCACGGCTGATATCTATCAGCTGATTTGCAAGGTTTTGCAGCATATTTGCAAGCATTGCTATTCCTACGATCAGGCCTGCATAAAGCATAATAGTATTGAGGTGTTCACCGACAGGCTCGCCGCCGATAATAAGCACAAGCTCGTCAATAAGGTATTTCGGCAGGATTATCGCAAACATTGTGGGTACAAATTCCGCCGCAAATTTAAGTATATACACCAAAAACAGTGACGGCTTTTCCTTTTTGACGGTTTTCAGCATGAATATCAGTGTTTCACTTAATTTATTTTTACGCATTTGCAGTCACCTCGCTTTCGGGAGAATCAACATAATACTGCGCTTGGATACGGAACATTTCCGCATAAGCGCCGTCTTGTTTCAGCAAGCTTTCATGTGTGCCGTACTCAACCATTTCGCCGTCCCTGAACATTGCCACATTTGAGCAGAACTGTGTGGAGCTGAGTCTATGGCTGATATAAACTGCTGTTTTGCCGCCGATAAGCTTGTCGAAATCGTTGTAAAGCCTGCTTTCCGCAAGAGCATCAAGGGCGGCGGTAGGCTCGTCAAGGACGACTACGGGGGCGTCCTTATACAGTGCGCGGGCAAGAGCAAGCTTCTGCTTTTCGCCGCCGGACAGGTCAACGCCGTCGTCGTGGATGATTTTAAGTATCTCGGTGGAAATGCCTTTCGGAAGCTCCTTCAGCTTATCGCCGAAGCCTGCGTCGGTAAGGCATTTTTCGGCTCTTGCCTTGTCCGTAGCTTCGGGGGTGTTCATGGAAACATTTTCTGCAAGGGGGAATGCAAAAAGCTCTACGTCCTGAAATACGGGCGCAAATACGCTGTAATAGCTTTTCTTGCTGTACTCGTTTATATTCCTGCCGTTGAGCAGGATCTCTCCCTCGGTAGGCTCATAAAGACGAAGCAGCAGCTTTATAAATGTGGATTTTCCTGCGCCGTTGAGTCCCACTACTGCAAGACGTTCTCCTGCTTTTAATGTAAGGGACAGATCTTTCAGTGCAAATTTTTCCGCTTTGGGATATTTAAAGGACACGTTCCGGAACTCGAATTCATAGCTTTCAAAAGCAGGCACATCGGCGCCGGTGTCGGTATTGTCATTATCGAAATCCATAAAGCTGCGGAAGTCATCTACCTGACGGCTGCAATCAAGCAGTCTTGCAACGCCTTGAAGAAGGTTGTTGATATAGCTATAAAAAGACATTGACGAGCCGAGATAAAGGCTAAAATTGCCTATGGTCATTTCACCGCGGATTGTCTGATATATGAGCCAGCCATACACAGCAGCCTGTGACAATGCTAACAGTATATAGCTTATAGACGATGTAATGAGCCATGCTTTCGCATTATTTTTCTGGGCTTCGACGCGTTCCTTTTTAAGCTCTGTTATCTTGTTTGTAAGCCAGTCCTGCAAGCCGAACATACGGATATCCTTTGCGGTATCAAAGCTTGTGGTAACGTTCCGCAGATAGTAATCCTTGCGCCACCAAGGGGCAAGAGGGTCCCATACACGCTTTTTGACGGTCTTGTTCGTACGGTTGTTAAGCAGGAAATTTATGATACAGATAACAAGCATCAGCAGCACTACAAAAATATTCATAGTGCCGAGAATTATAATGCCAACTGTCACGACTGCTGCCGACAGCATAAGGTCAACGATATTACGCATCATACCCTCAACGCCGTTGTTATTATCATTGCAGGCGTTTCCTGCTTTCTGGTAGCAGTCAAGGACGTCGGAGTTTTCAAGATGCTGAAAGTCAAGCCCCATTACCTTTGCGTTTTTCTCGGACATAAGCTTTAATCGTGCGGCGATATATCTCCACCATATCTCGCTGTAATAATAGGAATTCAGCATTGTTGAAACCGCTTGAATTACCGTGAACATCAGCATAAGCCATAAAAGCTTTTCTGCGCCTGCTTCGCCCGTTATCATATCAATTACAAATTTGGAGATAAAGGTCCAGAGATACTGCATGATAGGTGCGCATATCATGCCTATGGGAATAAGCAGAAGAAAGCTTTTGTTATACCGCACCATAGCTTTCAATATATACTTTATATTGCTGAAAACGCCGAAATCCTTATGCAAGGGATTTTGCTGCTCCTTGTTTTCTTTCATAATATCACCCCTCGCTTTTTTTGAGGAAGGACAGATCCTCACGCCTGAACCATGCTTCATCGCTGCAGCCGACCTGATTCTGATATCCATTAGGAGGATTTATCATCATATCTGCACTTATCATCAGCATAATTGGCGCTACTGCTTTCACAAGCGATGACTGATACATATTCTCGCTTTTGTTGTCCTCGTTTATAATGTTTCCCTTTGAAAACATTCCGTTAAATTTACAGAGAAAGTCAAGTGCTTTTTCAGCTTTTTCCAAAGGGATATCCAGAAGCTTTGCAATTGTTTTTGCACGCACCGCTTCCTGCCACTTAAAGGTGAGCATATATTGCAGTATTTTCAGATTTGTTTTATCTCCGAGAAATGCAAACAGTTCAGCCATTTCATCTGTTATTTTCAGACGTTTTGCAAAGCCTTCCTCCGGCTGCTTCACGGCAAAAAAGTATTCAAGGTCTTTATTTAGGCGCATATATGTAAAGCCGTTTTTATCGTTTACCTCGGAAACAGTAATTTCGTCCTTTTCGCTAAGCTCGGGGCGGTCGTAATAGCTTTTGTTGTTTTTCCATGCTGCGATCTGGAAAGCCCATGCATAATTAAGCACCTGCTCAATGAATTTTTTTGTGCTGCCTTCGAAACCAAAGGCTATACCTTGCAGCTCGTCGATCATCTGCTGGGCAACGGAAGTATCTTCCTTTGCTCTGCCGTAAAGATAATCTATTGAAACGCCGAAAAAGTCTGCTATTTTCGGGAGCAGGTCGCCGTCGGGATAGCTGCCGTTCTCCCATTTGCTGACTGCCTGAGGACTTACGCCGAGGTGAGCGGCAAGTGTTTCCTGCGTAACGCTGTGCTCCTTGCGAAGCTTCTGAAGCTGTGCAGAGAATACTGTATTCATATTCCGAAATCTCCTTGTGTTTGATTTTATTACAGTATATCACAAGCGGCGGTTGTTGTAAATGCTTGATTTACACGGTTATTCTACTTTTTGCAAATATATACCGAATTTTCAATTATAAGTTTAGTTTTATATTTTTAACAACCAAAAATTGAAAGCTTGTTTTCTTTTGGACTTTTATTAAAAAACAAGGTCAAGCTATAATACTAAAAACCAATTAAACTGTAGACAAAAACCATCGCATAATCCATATACGCAAGATTATGCTCGATTTTTTGTACAGTT